>CACZRT010000109.1 GCA_902783585.1 uncultured Lachnospiraceae bacterium
CGATAGGAAAGTCCCGTACATTCCGGCAGAACCTCAAGATCAAAATCATTCCTTACAGCCAGACGGAAGGAATCAAGTCCGTTATCATAAGACACATAATCAACCTCGTCAATACAGAAATCCTCATGATTCACAACTACCTCCGGACCACCCACCATGATCTTTACCTGTGGACGCGCCTTCCGTAATTTCTTGATCAGTTTCAGCACATACCACGCCGTATTCGACATAATGGAAAACCCAACGATCGTTATCTGATTTTGATCAACTTTACGAAGCAGATTGTGAAATCGCAGGAACGGACTTTCAATGCTCTCATCGTGAATCATGCATTCCCTGTTCTCCGCCTTCACGCACGCCATCAGATACTCCAGCCCCAACGGCTCGAGACTCGCTACCCGCTTATCATAATGCACTCGCACGAACATATATTTTTCAGCCATAAAGAAATCTCCTACACTATAGTCAAATGCCTTATTCTATCCGATCAGAACCATCCCGTCCGCTTGGTGTCATATCCGGTCTTAAAGAGTGTCCGCACCATGATCTTCGGATAGGTCAGCACATGAATCCAGTAGTACCGGAACATGAATTCAAAGGAAGACATATTGGTCGGTTTGATCGTGATATGTGTTCCGTCCAACCGGCTGGACCGGAAGTTGATCACCTGATCCTTATATTCGTCATAGGCGTCCGTTCCTTTGTACGGAGTGAATATCCCGAACACCACCCACAGCAGATTATTGTCCTTGATGAATTTCATTAAGTTCCGATAATCCTGTCTGGTAGCGGTGTAACTGATTACAAATAGTCCGTCACACACGATATTATTATCCAGCAGATTCTTGATTGCCATGATGTTATCGTCCTTCGAAGTCTGCTTGTTATATTCGTCCAAGAGCTCGTCCGTGATTGCTTCCAGTCCCACCAGTATATCGCGGAATCCCGCCTCGTATGCCAGTGGAAGAATATCCGGATTGGCTGCGATAAAATCCGCGCGTGCATACGCCATGAAGGTCTTCTTGATTCCCCGTCTTATAATCTCCTCGCAGAATGCCCGCACCCGATCCTTATCGAAGAAGAAGGTATCATCCACGAACCAGATCTTGTCATGGCATATCTCCTCGACCTCATCCACTACCTCCATGATGTCCCGTTCGGTATAATATCCACTGTTCATCTTCGTGCAGTAACAGAAGGAACAGCCGAACGGACAGGAGAACGACGCCTTGCTTAGTGCATACTTTCCCTTCATGAAGATGAAGTTCTTTTTCAGTCCTTTGTAAAATGCGGTTCGATCCGGCTTGTTGATGAAGCCGCAGACCGGAGCCCCCTTCTCCTTGACGATCCATTTACCGTCCCTCTTATAACAGATTCCGCTCACGCGGTCTAAGACCTCCGGAGCCAGATTACTCTCCCACATGCTCTTCAGGGATTGAAGCCCGTTATCATGGTACACAAGATCCACATCATCCGTACAGAAATCCATGTAGTTGAGCTCCGCATCCGGACCGCCCACCATGATGGTGATACCCGGAAACTGTTTCTTCAGCTGACTTGCACGCTTATTGATATAATCCACCGTATTCGCATTCGCATTGAATCCGATGAAATTATACCCGCCCTTCCTGATCAGCCTGCACATTCTGGAATAGCGGAACAGCCAGCTATACTGGAATTCATCATGAATCTCACATTCAATATTCAGTTCATTTGCCAATCCGACCAGATATTCCAATCCCAGCGGCTCCAGATTCGCCACGATCGAAGAATACTTCGGACGAATGAGTAATGCCTTAATCTTCTGTTCCATATTCTATCTCCAAGTCCATTCCCGCTTATTCGTTATGTATCTTCCTTACCAATTAACACTAACAAGTTCTTATCTTACAGTTATATGCTAGCCTTCGATCAGCTTCTTCAAATACTGCTGATTCACCTTCACGGCTCCCCAGCTTAATTTGAAAGTATCATGTAACCCGTATTTCTTCACCATGTACCAGCCGCTTACCGGATTCGCCGTGATCATATAATAGAGCAGCATGGTATACCAGTAATACTTCCGCACGGAAATCTTCTCCGGCCTCACGACCAAATGCGCCAGATCCCATTTCTCATACTCATCCTCGCGCACGATGAACTCCGGCTTATACTTCTCATAGATATCCGTTCCGCGAAGCGGGGTCAGCGGCTGAAGATTCACAAAGACCAGGCCCAGCTTCTTGATCCACCGATACAAGGCGTGAAAATCCGCCCATGTCCAGTCCAGTCCTAAGATAAATGTTCCATAACACTCCACATCGTATTTCTTCAGGATTGCAACTGCCTTCTCGTTGATCTCCACATTCGTCCGCTTGTTATAATCGTCAAGCTGTCTGCTGTCGCAGGACTCCAGACCCACGATCACCGCACGAAGTCCGACCTCCTTAAACCGCCTGATCACATCCTCATTCCCGGCAATAAAATCCGCGCGCCCGTAGATTAAGTATTTCTTCTGAATCCCCCGCTGCTCCAGCCGGTCACAGAAATCCATCAGGCGGCTTCGGTTTACCAGAAAATCATCATCTACAATATAGATCTCCGTCTCTTTTATCTGATTCAGCTCCTCAATAATATCCTCCAGATCCCGCGCAAAATACTGATCATCCATTACCTGCCTGCAGAAACAGAACTTGCAGTTATACGGACAGCCAAACGAAGTCTTGATCAGGCTGCAGTTCCGATGGAACATATAATAGTATTTGGACCGGTATTGATTCACCTTCTCCCGATCCGGAAACTTATAATGAAAGACCAGATCCTTCTTCGCCGCCGGCTTATTTTTCCCATAGACACATGCAATCTCCTCCGGCGAAGTCTTGTTCTCCAGACTATTTAAGATATCAATAAAGGTGCGGATCCCATTTGCCCGAATAATATAATCCACATACTCCGACTCAAAATCTCCCGGATTCACCTCCGCATGCACGCCGCCGATGATCGTCTTGATTGCCGGATCATATTCCTTCACTTCCCGCGCATACTCCTTCATGATATTCACATGAGATATGTACCCCGTAATCCCAACCACATCCGGATGGTACTGCTCCAGAAAATAAGTCACTCCCTGCTTCTCAAGGATCATATCCACGATATTGCAGGAGTGCCCCAATTCCTCTATATTGGCAGAAATGTACTCCAACTCTAGCGGCTCGCAGATCATTACATTCTGCAGCCCGATCGTCTCCTTATGTGGTCTTGGACGGAATAACAATACGTTCATTCACAGCTCTTCTTTCGTACTTATCTATACTGCCTTTTCTATTCTTACTACAGGCAAATCATTCGCAGTCTCACTACCATCAATTATACTCCATCTCATATAAAATAAAAAGACGAAAGAATGAAATAGTCATTCTCTCGTCCCGTTAGTTCCTTACGACAAATCATACAACAATAGCAATCATATATGTAATAGCATATCCTTATTTCTCGTCGTCTATCATACCAAACTCTCTATAAAGCTCCTGTCTTGCCTTCTCATCTGTTGCTGCTCTTTTGGCATCAGAATCTCTCCCCAACGAAAATAAGGTTGCAAAAAGTTTGGCTAACAAAGATTCTCCTTGCTGCAGCCCTTCACCAAATCCTTCACCAAACCCTTCACCAAACCCTTCACGTATGCCTTCATTTCTAAGTCTTCTGGCCTCTGTCTCTATCATTGCTCCGCGCATAAGATCACCCACTTCTTGATTAATTCTTCCATATTTCTTAGTTAATTCCTTAATAACATCCTTTGACAGATCAATAATCGTCCGCTTATCATAAGCTCCTATTATTCCCTGCTGCTCTAACTGATTCAGTCGGTCAATTATC
>CACZRT010000110.1 GCA_902783585.1 uncultured Lachnospiraceae bacterium
CATTCCCCTGCTCATCCCGACGCGGAACATTACTATTCATATTATCATTCTGTACATACATCTCCGGCACAAATCCCGGGATATTGCCCTGAAATCCCCGATTCGGCAGGGTTGGCAGACACAACTCATCTCCAATCTGAAGATTATAGACATTCACATACGGATTCGCCTTCAGTACATCGATCAGCTTTAGATCGTACTCTTTGGCGATCTTGTACAGCGTATCCCCCTCCTTCACCACATATACCATACCTTTGCAATTACCACTGTTATTATACATTTCCTACTCCATACGAGCTTCATTACTATGTATTTTATTCATGGTAAGCCGTTTTGGTTACTAACCATAGTCCTCTAAAGGCTCTGTTCATTACCACAGGTTCTACTCTCGTACAAGCACGGCATAAGTCCTATAGTCCTATAAACCATTGATAACAAGAGCCGCCTATTACATTTTACCAATTCTGTCATATTGTATTTTTCGACAAATTCTCTTATAATAACCTAGGATTGTATGATGCCATATAAATATAGGTAAGAAAATGTCAGGCTAAATTCCTGATTTTACTTTATAACAGGCATAATCGATCAAGGGCAGTTATATATTTACTTAAATGCTACGTATATAGGGGGAGCAATCATTATATACAAGGAGGCTGACGGAGCACATATTTGCATCCGTCATACGCATAGTAAGCCATGAATTATTCTGAAAACAATCAATATACCGTTGGAATCGACATCGGATCCACCACAGTCAAGGTGGCTATTCTGGATCAGGAGCATACGATCCTATTCTCCGATTATCAAAGACATTACGCAGATATCAAAGGTACACTTGGACGACTGATCGCTGATGCCAAGTCAAAGCTTGGAAATCTGAATGTTCATCCGACGATCACCGGCTCCGGTGGACTTGCGATTGCGAATATTCTTTCAATCCCGTTCTGTCAGGAAGTTGTCTGCGTTACCGATGCGATCCAGTTCTACGCACCGCAGACCGATGTATCCATCGAGCTTGGAGGCGAAGATGCCAAGATCATCTATCTGACAGGCGGAATTGAACAGCGTATGAATGGTGTCTGTGCCGGTGGTACAGGCTCCTTTATCGACCAGATGGCTTCTCTTCTGCAGACCGATGCGGAAGGACTAAATGAGTACGCCAAACATTATGATACCATCTATCCGATTGCTGCCCGTTGCGGTGTATTTGCCAAGACAGACATTCAGCCTCTGATCAATGAGGGGGCATCAAAGGAGAACCTTGCAGCCTCTATCTATCAGGCGGTAGTCAACCAGACCATCAGCGGTCTTGCATGCGGCAAACCGATCCGGGGTAATGTTGCATTCTTAGGCGGTCCGCTGCATTTCCAGTCCGAATTGCAGAATGCCTTTGTTAGAAATCTGAATCTGACACCGGAGCATATTATCGCACCGGATAATTCCCATCTCTTTGCTGCGATCGGTGCGGCATTGAATGCTGAGAATACGGATTCCATTACAACTCTTGCGCATCTGGATCAGACACTGCACAGCGGTATTGAAATCGCTATGGAAGTTGATCGTATGGAGCCTCTCTTCCATGACAAGGTTGAGTATGATGCATTTTGTGCATCCCATAACAAATATCAGGTACATCGCGGAGAACTAAGCACTTATTCCGGCAACTGCTATCTGGGAATTGACGCCGGTTCCACAACGACTAAGGTTGCTCTGGTTGGTGAAGAAGGAGAACTTCTCTATTCGTTCTATAGCAGTAATAACGGAAGTCCGCTAAATACCAGTATTCGTGCCATCAAAGAGATATATGGGCAATTACCGGATACTGCCCACATCGTTAGAGGGTGCTCCACCGGCTATGGAGAAGCCCTGATCAAGGCTGCCTTGCTCTTAGAAGACGGCGAAGTGGAGACGATAGCGCATTATACGGCAGCTGCCTTCTTTGAACCGGATGTAGATTGTATCTTAGATATTGGCGGTCAGGATATGAAATGTATCAAGATCAAGAATCAGGCTGTGGATAATGTCATGTTAAATGAGGCCTGCTCCTCCGGATGCGGTTCCTTTATCGAGACCTTTGCTACTTCCATGAATTATAAAATCCAGGACTTTGCTAAAATTGCTTTATTTGCAAAGAATCCGATCAATCTTGGATCCCGCTGTACTGTATTCATGAATTCCAAGGTAAAGCAGGCACAAAAGGAGGGGGCTGATGTCTCCGACATCTCTGCAGGACTCGCTTATTCTGTCATCAAGAATGCCTTGCTTAAGGTTATCAAATTAACCGACCCTACGGAACTTGGTAAGAAGATTGTTGTGCAAGGCGGAACCTTCTATAACGACGCAGTTCTTAGAAGCTTTGAACTGATCTCCGGCCGGGAAGCCATTCGTCCGGATATTGCCGGAATCATGGGGGCCTTTGGTGCCGCTCTGATTGCAAGAGAGAATTATGAGACGAATTCCGAGACTACCATGTTATCCATTGATGAGATTAATGCCCTTACCTACGAGACCTCCATGTCCCGCTGTAAGGGCTGTACCAACAACTGTCTCTTAACAATCAACAAGTTCTCCGGCAACCGCCGCTTTATTACCGGCAACCGCTGTGAGCGCGCACTTGGAAAAGAAAAGAACAAGGATCACATTCCGAATCTCTTTGATTATAAATACCATAAGCTCTTCGATTACCAGCCGCTTTCCGAAGAGGAAGCTTCCCGCGGTGTCATCGGCATTCCAAGAGTACTGAATATGTATGAGAATTATCCGCTTTGGTTTACATTTTTAACGAAATTAAAGCTTCGTGTCGTTCTTTCCCCTCGTTCCACAAGGGATATCTATACTTTGGGAATCGAATCCATTCCAAGTGAATCCGAATGTTATCCGGCCAAGATCTCCCACGGACATGTCATGTGGCTGATCAAGAACGGCGTGAAGACGATCTTCCATCCTTGTATTGTCTATGAACAGAACGAGACACCGGATTCCTTCAATCATTATAATTGTCCGATCGTCACTTCTTATGCGGAAAATATCAAGAACAATATGGAAGAGGTTGCTCGTGATGATATTACTTATATCCGTCCATTTATGGCACTGGATAATAAAAAAGCTCTTGCCAAACGACTTTATAAGGAATTCTCCAAGTATTACGATGTGACACAATCCGAAATCACTGAGGCCATGAATGCCGGCTTTGAAGAATATGAACGTTTTAAGGCTGACCTTCGAAAAAAGGGCGAGGAAGTTATTGCCTACTGTGAGGAGCATCAAAAAATGGGAATTGTCCTTGCAGGGCGCCCTTATCATCTGGACAAAGAGATTAATCACGGTCTTCCGGAGTTGATCAATTCCTATGGGATTGCAGTTCTAACCGAAGACTCCATCTCTCATCTCTCCCAGCCGGAACGTCCACTGATCGTTGCAGATCAATGGATGTATCACAGCCGGTTATATGCAGCTGCCAATTATGTCAAATCCAGCAAGTATCTGGAAATGATCCAGTTGAATTCCTTCGGCTGTGGTCTGGATGCCGTTACAACTGATGCTGTGAATGATATTCTATCGAATTCCGGCAAGATATATACGGTATTGAAGATTGACGAGGTCAGCAATCTTGGCGCTGCCAGAATCCGTATCCGTTCCCTCATCAGTGCAGTCAAGGTACGTCATAAGAAAGGCATAGAGTCCACACCGGTATCTGCCGCCTACGATCGAGTCATATATACCGAAGAAATGAAGGAAAAAGGCTATACCGTATTAGTACCGAACCTGTCACCGATTCATTTCTCTATGCTGCTTCCGGCATTTTCACTTTCCGGCAGCTACTTTGATCTGCTTCCGGATCCGGATAAACGTGTCGTAGACCTGGGACTCAAGTATGTCAATAATGATGCCTGCTATCCTTCGATCTTGGTGGTTGGTCAGCTATTAGATGCAATCCAGAACGGTGGGTATGATATTAACAAGACTGCCCTTGCTATCACTCAGACCGGTGGTGGCTGCCGTGCAACCAATTATATCGGATTTATCCGCCGAGCCTTGAATAAGGCCGGTCTTGGCCAGGTACCGGTTATATCCATCAGCGCCAGTGGCATCGAAAAGAACCCGGGATTCAAATATAACATTCCGATGCTGAACTGTATGATCCAGTCGATCATATATGGAGACCTCTTTATGCGCTGTCTCTATCATATGCGTCCGTATGAGATTACACCGGGTTCTGCCAATGAATTACATAAGAAATGGGAAGCCATCTGTATTGAATCCATCAAACGCGGCGGACCGCTGCATGAATTCAAGAAAAATGTGAAAGGAATCATTGAAGAATTTGATGCTTTACCGATCCATGAAGATCTGATCAAACCACGGGTTGGCATTGTGGGAGAGATTCTGGTCAAATTCCAGCCATGCGCCAATAACTATATGGTGGATCTTCTGGAATCCGAGGGTGCCGAAGCAGTCATGCCGGATCTGTCCGGATTCTTGGATTATTGCTTTTTCAATGCCAACTACAAGCATGATTATCTTGGAAAAACCCGCAAAAGCGCAGCTGTCAATAATCTTCTGGTTCGTACCTTGGATCTCTATCGTTCCACTGCCAGAAAGGAATTAGAAGCCAGCAAGCACTTCACAAGCATCGCTAAGATTACGGAAATGGCAGAATATGCCAAACCAATCGTATCACTTGGTAATCAGACCGGTGAGGGCTGGTTCCTGACCGCCGAAATGGTGGAGCTGATCAAGAGCGGCGTGCCGAATATCGTATGCTGTCAGCCATTTGGCTGCCTGCCGAATCACATTGTCGGTAAGGGTGTTATTAAGGAGCTACGCAGCACTTATCCGAATTCCAATATTGTAGCCGTAGACTATGATCCCGGCGCATCCGAAGTCAACCAGTTGAACCGGATCAAGCTGATGCTCTCCACCGCCCAGAAGAACCTTAAGAAAGAAATGGGGGACGCTTCTCCTGCTCCACAATCCATGAAGGATTACACGAACTGCCATAGCGAAGGGGAATTGGAAGCCGCTGCAACGGATAATGTGTAGCTTATAACTTCCTATATGTTTCATTATCAGAAGTTCTACTTACATATTGACACGGACGAGAGCCGGAGGTTTCCACGAAAAACGGTTGCAGCTATTTTCTATTATTCACAGAAAATACCGGAATCTATGATCAAACTATACCATAGATTCCGGTATTCCTATTTCTTCATCTTATTATTGTTGAACCAATATCTAGTTCTTTTTCTTCTTCAGATCCATGAATACTAACATACCTGCCGCAGAAAGTATCAGTACGACCAGAACCGCGATTGGCATAGAATCGCCGGTCTTAGGAGAGGTCTTAGCTGCCTCGGTAGCAGTTGCTGTCGTTGCATCAGATGTGCTTGCTGCAGCTGTAGTTGCTTCCGTTGTTGTCGTTGCGGTCTCTGTCTTAGTATCCTTATATACCAGGAAATAAGAGGAGAACTTATCCGAACTGATCTCAAGCTCTGATCCGGTGCCCTCTGCCATGACAGTTGCTACACCGTCATGAACTCGAATACACTGGAACTTCCGGGTATAACCTGTCGGAATCTTCTTCATAGTATCCGGAATGGATATCTTAATCTTGATCGGATTACCGTGGGTATCCTGGATCTGTATCGGCGCACCGTCGCCCAGCTTCTTCCAAAGAGATAAGTCCAAGCATTCACCATAGGTATATCCATCTGCGCTTAATACCTTCTCTACAGCTGCGATGTCAGCTGCAGGAACATCAGCCTTATTAAGTACCTCTACATCAAGATATACAA
>CACZRT010000111.1 GCA_902783585.1 uncultured Lachnospiraceae bacterium
AGACCAGCCACTGAAATATGTGGCTGGTCTCCTTTTTGCGTGAAAAAAATACAGTTCTGCTATCTTGTTAAGATAAACTTATAGTGGAAAATGAACAGCTTCTATGGTATGATTCGTAGTTAGAAACAACTAACCAACGGGGATGGTAGATTATGAGTCCGGGTGTAATTGTATTGATCGTGATCGTATACGGAGGATATCGTCTGCTCATCCAACTGGGAGTATTGTAGATAGAAACCGGATGAACGAAGTTCATGATATATTACGAGCAATGGTGTCGCTGCGCATAGCGCAGACGAACCGAACAGGAGGCGTATGCATGAGATTTGTAACACATGGTGATCATGGAAACCGTTCACTGATGTTGATCCACGGCATGGCAAATTCATCTGATTTATTTGATGAGATCCTGCCATATCTGCGGGACTATTATGTAATCGTCTGTGAACTGGACGGACATTCAAGAACGGAGGATCGTACATTTATTTCGATCAGTGATTCTTGCAGGAAGATCGAGCAGTATGTACAGAAGAATTTGAATGGGAAATTATATGGACTTTTGGGCTTTTCTCTGGGAGGATCGATTGCGACGTAGCTGATCAGCCGTGGGAAGATTCAGGTGGACAAGACCATTCTGGACGCTGCATTTACCGTGAAAATGGGACTCATGACGATTCCGTTCAAATGGATGTTCCAAATAGCCATCTGGTGTGTGAAGAAGAATATCCCTCTGCCGAAGCCGTTAATTGAGAGCATGATGGGAAAGGGCAACAGTGGGATTCTGGATACTTTGTACAAGGGAGTCTCCCTGACATCCGTCGGAAATGCCTGTATGGCTTGTTATACATATACCATCAAGGAAAACCTGCGTGAATACAAGAATCCGGTCGTGTTCTGGCATGGGGAGAATGAGCCGTATCCGGCTAAGAGCGCGCGGCTGTTGAAGGCTTATCTGCCTCAGATGGAGAAACGCGTATATAAAGGAATGGGGCATGGACAGATGCTTCATGAGCATCCGGCAGTCTATGCCAAACGAATGATAGCATTTTTGGATAATCAGAGTCAGAAGGGATAAGAAGCCGTTATGATTAAGACGATTGTCGTTTCATTGATGATGTGTTTGATTGAATTAGCAGTGATAGTGATCGCAAGTCCGCTGGCGATGCCTTCTCTGATCTTACGGTTCTTGCCTGACGATATCAGAGAGGCGGCCAAGGATCATCAGGATCATTGCTTATCCATTTCTGTGTATGATCACAGCCGGAATCTTTATGCTTGTATCATAGGGGATGTGTCGTCCCTAGCTGACTTTTGTTGTATATGGCATTGGCGAAGCAGGAGAGAAATCGTTCTGCGATCGGTGTGAAGGTCTGGTATTTGTTCCATGCCAGATATATTTTGGTTTCCAGCTTTGGAGACAGGGGACGGAAGGTAAGTCCGCTGCCAACGGAGGTATCTACCAGATGATCAAAGGTCAGCAGATATCCGAGTCCCTCCTTTGTAAAAACGGATCCGTTATATGAGAGACGAAACGAACCTTCCAGATGAAGGTCAGTATATTTATTGCCAGCCCATTTTTTGATGGCATCTAACCACGCCTGTTCTGAGCAGAACAGGGGAAGCCCGATCAGATCTTTTACACGAATTACTTTCTTTGCTGAAAGCTTATCTTCTTCAGGGATGATCAGTCCCCATATATCTGCTTCAGGAAATTCGATATACTCATATTTCTGTGGATCGGGGTCTTCAGCCAAAACCAGAAAATCCAGCAATCCTTTATCAAGCTTATCGGCGATCTGTTCTGTATCCCCGCTTGTGATGTGGTATCGAAGATTCGGATATTTTTCCTTAAAGCTTTTTATGGTATGGGCAAGATATTTGATCTGACAGGATTCTGCCAGACCAAGATATAATTCTCCGCCGGTAATGTCATCAAGAGATACAAATTCCTTTTCAATTTTATCAGCCATTGCCACAAGATCCTCAGCCCGATCACGTAGAAGCACGCCTTCATCTGTCAGCTTGATGCTAAAGGAATGTCTTGTGAAAAGCTTCTTGCCAAGCTCGTCTTCCAGAGATTTTAACTGCTTTGAAAGAGTAGGCTGTGTGACGTGCAGCTGTTCGGCTGCTCTGGTCATGTTTTCTTCTCTTGCGACGGCAAGGAAGTATCTTAAGGTGCGTATTTCCATGGGCGTTCTCCAATCTTCAGTACACGATGATTACTTCGTGTTTTTCACTCTTCGGCATTCGCCGAATAGATATAACATTTGATATGCCAAATAGGAATATCATGATATTCATTATAACCATTAGCAATGGATATGGCAAGATGCTACACTTGGAATTGTCAATGAGAGATACAAAAAGCAAGGGGAATGCCATGGATTATATGCGAATGAAACAAAACCTGTCTGATGCAGGCTGCTGTGAATCCGTGATAAAGGAAATTATCGGCTTAAGCGAGAGCGGAAGAATGACAGAAGCCTTGCGGATGATGAAGAAAGCAAGATGCCAGGCTCTGGATGAGCTGCATGAGAGCGGTCGGAAGGTTGATCTGCTGGACTTTCTGATCCGTAACACGGAAAAGGAAATGAAGCAGGCAAATCAATAAAGGAATGGAGGAATTCGAGTATGATGAAGATGGAAGAACTGACATTAACACAGGAATGGGATAAGACATTTTCTAAGAGTGAGAAAGTGGATCACAGTAAGGTGACCTTTGTGAATCGGTACGGGATTACACTTGCGGCAGATATGTATGTCCCTAAGGGAGCGGAGGGGAAGCTTCCCGCAATCGCTGTTTCCGGTCCATTCGGGGCGGTAAAAGAGCAGTGCTCTGGGCTGTATGCACAGACGATGGCAGAGAGAGGATTTCTGACTATTGCGTTTGATCCATCATTTACAGGGGAGAGTGGTGGAGTTGTTCGCTATATGGCGTCTCCGGATATCAATACGGAGGATTTCATGGCAGCAGTCGATTTCCTTTCTTTGAATAACAAAGTGGATTCGGATCGAATCGGTATCATCGGTATCTGCGGATGGGGTGGTATGGCGATCAATACAGCAGCTCTTGATACCAGAGTGAAAGCAACTGTAGCGTCTACTATGTATGATATGACCAGAGTAAATGCCAATGGATATTTTGATTCCGAGGATAGCGAAGAAGCTCGCTATGAGAAAAAGAAAGCTATGTGTGCTCAGAGATTAGAAGATCTGAGGAATGGGGAATATAAGCTAGGTGGCGGCGTTGTAGAGTCTGTAACAGAAGATATGCCATTTTTCGTGAAGGATTATCATGATTATTATAAAACAGACCGTGGCTATCATGCACGTTCACTTAATTCTAACGGAGGATGGAATGTAATTGGCTGTGAGTCTTTTATCAATCAGCCAATCTTAAAGTACAGCAATGAAATTCGCAGTGCGGTTCTGCTTATCCATGGCGAGAAGGCACATTCCTGCTACTTCAGCAAGGATGCTTATGCGGAAATGACCAAAGATAGCAGGTATACAGATAACAAGGAACTCCTCATTATTCCTGATGCTGTGCATACAGATCTTTATGACGGCGGAGACAATGACTATATTCCATTTGACAAGCTGGAGAGCTTTTTTAATGAGTATCTGAATTAAGGAGAGCGTATGATGCGATTATGGCGGTGTGTTCCGTGGTTTCATAGGATGCTCCGGAGAATATGTATGTTGACGATTGTACCGGTTCTTGCACTGATTCTTGCAGGGTGCGGAAGTAAAACCGGAGAAGCTGTAACTAATAGTGATTCCTATGAAACCGGGAATCAGATGCAGGAGGAAGCCAAGGATAATATGGAAATGATAATGATGATTGATGGAACTGAGGTCCGTGTCGTATGGGAGAATAATGAATCCGTAGACGCACTCAGAGAACTGGCTGCTTCCGGAGGCCTTAAGATCGATATGTCCATGTATGGCGGCTTCGAGCAGGTTGGTTCGATTGGGCAGAGTATTCCGAGAAAGGATGAACAGACCACGACAAAAGCCGGAGATATTGTTTTGTATTCCGGAAATCAGGTTGTCGTATTTTACGGCTCCAATTCCTGGGCATATACCAGACTTGGCAGGATTACAGGCAGAACAGACGAAGAACTGGCGGAAATGCTGGGGAACGGAGATGTTGAACTGAGCTTAGAGGTAAAGTAAAGGATCATACCGTGAATGTACGGTCGAGGAAGGCGTGTCTTAGATGACATGCCTTCTTTCATTCTTGAAACAAACCTGATTTTGTTTTACTATTATCAATATGTAAACGAAAGCCGGATAGCAAGGCAGGGAATAGACAATTTTGTTCCTGTCAGCTTTACGGATGGAGCTTATTACAATTTTCCTGAGAGCCAGAAGATTCAGGACGGCATCTATCTTGTGAAAGCAAAAGGACATACTAGGGTGGAGGCACATTTACAACCAGGCAGAAGGAAGCGGGAGAGATCAGAAAATATTTGAAGAAAAAGGGCATAGCTTCTGTGTGTATGGTGTATGGACAGTCTATGGGTTCTGAAGTGGGAATGGAGCTTGCTTCACAGCTGATCAAGTCGGGTGTGAAGGTGGGGTGTTGCTTCTTTGACGGAGCACCTATGATAACTCTTTCAAAGCCTTACAAGGTGTTCATGTACTTTAAGTTCAGGACAATGATCCGTATGATGAAGGACAAAACGATCGATGAAGTCATTCAGTGGAAATTCCTCAACAAATTCACGAACGGAGATACGGAATCGCTTCGTCCATTGATTGAATCGTTGATACAGATCGCACCGGTTATAACAGACAAGAGTATTCGCAACGAGACAGAATGCTGCTACACATTTGATTATCCGGAGATGACAGAAGCGATGCAAAGAAACATTTATTTCATGTATGCAAAGAATGAGAAGGCCTGCAAGACCTGTTATAAGCTGGTGAAAGAAGCTTACCCAAGGGCGAGGTTTAAGGTGCTTGACGGATATGGTCATATGACTTATTCGGTAAAGTGTCAGCCGGAATATATTAGAATGCTTAAGAAGATAGGTAAGGCGCATAGCGTAACGGGATTATATTGAGGAGGAAAGACATGCTGTACATTCAAAAGGAAAAACGTAGACTGTTCCTTGTGCTGGGCTTTATAGGCATGGCGCTGTTTGCCGCGGGAGATGTGCTTTTGCAGAGCTTTGCCGATGAAGGCGAGAATATTCTTCTGATGCTGAAGTCCTCAATCAAGGATATGCCCATGGGAAGACTGTATTTCACCCTGCTGACGGGTGTGATCGCGGCTCCGTTTATGTATCTCGGGCTAGCTGCTATGGACTCCTGGCTGTGTGACCGTCTGAGAGAACGGAAAGGGAAAATGTATCGATGCTTTCAGGTTAGTGCGATAATTGGAACGCTTTCCTTCTTTGCGGCACACTCGGTCTGCGCCGTGCTGGAGATGAACGTAAAGCAGGCACTTGTCTGTGGTATTTCGCCTGAAACAGTTGATGCTGCCTATCGAACGCCGTTTCTTGTTTCCTTTTCCGCCACAAACCTGTGGGTGACCGTCACGGAGGTGTGTCTCTCCGTCGTGTTTATCTACTATGTGCTGAAAAAAATCATTCCTTTGCCAAAGGCAACAGTGATACTGAATACGACAGGCTTCTACATTATTTTTAACATTGTCGGGACATTGCTTACGGGCATAACAGGAAATAGCATGTTTTCCCTGATCGCAAAGTCAGGAGCTTCTCTTGGAATGGGTGCTATGTTTCTGGCTGTTGCTCATGTATGCAGCAAGGATATGAAATAGTATGATGGAAGTAAGGCGGCAGCATTTCTGAACATATTTGGTAATCATGCGGTTATCAACGCCCTTACCGCAGCGTGGATCGGTATAGGTAATATATGGCAGTTCGTCTGGGCTGATCCTGTTTATGAGAAAGGCTCAGTCAGGCAAGGCTGCAAATGCAAAAGAATAACATATGTGGTCAACAGGCGACCAGAAGATAAATGACAAGCCTAATGGCGTCCGGTATTACTGACTCTTCTTTGCAGTATCACCTGCAGAACGCAAAAGCCCACGGCGTGACGAAGGAAGAGATCACCGCGATCATTACCCATGCTACGATGTATGTCGGCTGGCCGAAGGGGTGGGCAGTATTCAGGCTGGCAAAGGAAGTATGGAGCGAGGAATAGACGGTACTTACGGATAAAGACAGGTACCAGAATACTTTTGACATATTCCATTTTTTAAATATAACATAATTGAGTTGATTAATGTAGTTGAACTTAAGGTTTTGGAGGAATCTGACAGAGAGCAATTTATAAAAGCAATGGAGTAAGAAACAGATGATCAGAGAAGTAAAAAGGGAAGAAATCCCGGAGTGTGTCGATCTTATAAAGAAAGCATTTATGACTGTTGCAGATGAATTTGGATTTACGGAAGAGAATGCTCCGAGATTTACAGCATTTGCAACAACCGAGGAGAGATTGTTGTGGCAGAGGAATGGCGAACATCGTCCCATGTATGTTTTGAGGAAAATGGAGTTCTTTGCGGGTATTATTCTTTGCTGATCCAGGAGAATAATGTTGCAGTCTTACCCGATTATCGGCATAAAGGCATAGGAAAAATGCTGATAGACCATGCGTTTAATATAGCAAGAGAACTTGGCTGCAATGTGATGAATATTGGTATTGTTGAGGAAAATGTCAGGTTGCGTGAATGGTATGAAAAAGGAACTGTAGTTTTTTATATTTCTCATATAACGAGCTAAGCAATCGGAATTTCTTCAAATGGTTTTCTCTGCAAAAACGATAGAAAAATATTGATATAGCGGGGCTGATGTTGGTCTTGATTCATATATACTTCAATTTCATTGCCTCATCTTATTCTACAGTAATGAAAATATAATATATAGTGGAGATATTAGAACATCTTGATTTACTACCTAAAAAATGATAATATTTAGGTAGTAATTTTTTGGAGAAGAGCGATGCACAGATATGATTATACATTTTTAAAAAATAGCATTCCCGGAAATATAGTGGGCCTTACGGAGATTATTGCTGATTTAAGATCAAAAGAGGATTTTCGTAAGCTTCAGTATAGTGATACCTTTGAGAAGCTGCGCCAGAAGGCAATTATTGAATCTGTTAAAGGAAGTAATGCTATAGAAGGAATTGTTACTACAGATTTAAGGATAAAGGATATTGTAGATGGAGCTGAACCTAAAACACATGATGAAATGGAGATTTCCGGTTATAAAGATGCTCTGAATCTTATTCATACCAATCACAACAACATGGATATAGATGAAGAAATTGTTTTTTCTCTTCATAGAATGTTGCTCGCACAGACCAATCCTCGTCAAGCGGGGGTATATAAAAAGACTAATAATTTTATCCTTGAAATTGCTCCTGATGGAAGCAGGAGTGTCAGATTTAAGCCGGTTCCGGCGAAAAGAGTATCAAACGATATGGAACAATTACTTCTGGCTTATTATGATGCCAGACAGGATGAGGAAATATCGTCACTTTTGTTGATTCCTTGTTTTGTTTTGGATTTTTTATGTATACACCCTTTTATTGATGGCAATGGTCGTGTGTCAAGGCTTTTGACAGTTTTGCTATTGTATTTATCGGGATATGATATTGTCAGATATATTTCATATGAAGGACAGATAAACAAATATAAAGATAGTTATTATGCAGCGCTAAGAACATCATCGGAATTATGGCACGAGAATGAAAATGATTACGTTCCGTTTATCATCAATTTTCTACAGGTTCTTTACAAGTGTTTTAAGGATCTCGATGATTCCTTTACGGATATTTCATTGAAGAAGGCAAAGAAATCTGAAAGGGTTGAGAGCATTTTGATGGAGGCTATTGTTCCTATTTCAAAACAGGATATCATAGAGAAAGTACCAGACATTAGCGTTAAGACTATTGAGCTGGTTTTAAGCAAGATGATGAAGGAACAGAAGATAAAAAAGATTGGCACATTTAAGGATGCGCGCTATATGAGAAACAGATAAAGTTCTTAAAGATCTTTTTTGTTTTGGTGAGATATTTATTGTTAGAACATCAACAGGATGCTATTATAGTCCACAAGTGGACTATTGAGGTGTAAGATGATGACAACGCAGACAAGTAAAAGACAATTTACGATATTTATGATTGGAGCTTTTGCTCTCGGGTGGATTATACAGATCATTGCAAGTATCTTTGCAAACAAGGGAGATAATACGGTTTTTAGAGTTATTTTGGCTGTTTGTATGTATATGCCGCTTCTCTCTGTACTGATAGCGAGAATTCCGCTTAAAGGTATGGGATTTATCCCTCATTTGAAGGGAAAGATCGGATACATTTTCTTCTCGCTGTGGATGCCTGCGGTGCTCAGTATCATAGGTGGCGTACTGTTCTTTGTAATCTTTCCGAATGCGTATGATGGTGAGTTTGAGACAATGCGAAGCCTTATGCAAGAAGCGGGAGCACTTGAACAGCTGGAAGCACAGGGACTTACGATTAAATCCTATCTGGTAATCAGCACGATTCAAGCTGTTACTATAGCACCTTTTCTTAATATGTTCTTTGCACTGGGAGAAGAGATTGGATGGCGGGGTGCCATGTACCCGTACCTTAAGGAAAAACTTGGTGTCACGAAAGGGCGTATTGTCGGAGGCGCAATCTGGGGATGCTGGCACTGGCCGGCTATGATCCTTGCAGGTTATGAATACGGCAAAGAGTACCTTGGCGCGCCGGTACTTGGACCGATCATATTTTGTTTTTGTACCGCTGCAATGGGTATTTTGCTTGACTATGTATATGAAAAGACAGGTACGATCTGGATGCCGTCTCTGATGCATGGAGCAATAAACGCATTTACCATATTTGCTTATATGACGAAGCCTGAATATGCAGACAAGGCGATTCTCGGACCGACATATATCGGCATTATAAGTATGATTCCGTTGGTCGCTCTGGCAGGTATCATTTGTATAAAGAAGACAAGAACTGAAAAGGCAGCAAATAAGTGATAAGTTATCTTTCAGTTTTATGAAATAAGATATTTAAGGAGAAGCGTTTATGTGGAGAGATCTGTCTCATCAATGGCAAACGGTTTTTGAAGAAGCCTGGAAGGCATTTGGCTTTGGCTCAACCCCGATAGGAGCCGCAATTATCGATAAAGAGGGTCAGCTTATCCTTAGCGACAGGAACCGAAGCCATGAAGCAGACACGATAAACAAAGAGATTTCACACGCTGAAGCAAATGCTCTGCGTCGGCTGAATACCGATAAGACGGATTCAAGAACAGCTGTGCTGTACACCTCCATGGAGCCGTGTCCGATGTGCATGGGAATGATACTTATGGGACACATAAAGACCGTTCGTTTTGCTGCTTCTGATGACTACTGCGGAATGGTACACCTGACAAAACAGGATCCCTACTACATTGGCAAAAAAGTCACTTGCATCCACGAGGGCGGTGAGGGTGAGCTTTTCCAACTGACGATACAAAGCTACTACGAGTTAAGACACTTAGAACAGGGTGCTTCGGGAAAAGTCCTTAGCAGGTTTTATGAAACGAACAGCAAGGCAGTCGAAAACGCCAAAAAGCTGTACTCCGGGAAAATACTTGATACCCTCTCGCAGAACGGGACTCCGTGTGGTGAGGTGTTTGATATTTTAATGGATATGTAAGATATATCGGAATATAAATGAGTACGACAAATCGGGATTTTATGTATGAGCTTAGCAAGGACAATGAGGAGCATGGATATATGAGAAAGCATTTTATTGATAATATCCGGTGTTTGGTCATATTGCTATTGATTCCATATCATGCTGCGCAGGCATTTAACACGTGGGGAGAATTGAATTATTTCGTTTTCTGTCCCAGTAAGACCATAAGCAGTTTTATCGTTTTTTGCAGTCCTTTTTATATGCCTGTCATGTTCTTGCTGGCAGGAGTAAGCACTCGGTATGCATTGAATAAACGCACCTATGGGCAATTTATCCGTGAAAGGGTAAAGAGACTTCTGATTCCTTTCGTGTTCGGAACACTTGTTTTCTGTCCGATCCTGGCTTATATAGGCGATAAGACAAACTGCGGTTATGACGGAAATCTATTTACACATTACAGGATTTTTTTCACTAAGTGGACCGACCTGTCAGGTTTTGACGGCGGGTTCGGTGTCGGACAGTTTTGGTTCCTTTTATTTCTGTTTGTGATATCAGTTGTCGGAATTGGTATCATTGCCTTGTCAAAGCTGATCTTCAGGAATCCCAAAGCGGACGGAATGCCATTTTGGACAATCTGTCTGTTTGTAATACCGCTTCCGTTTTTGTACGATATTCTTTCTGTCGGAGGCAAGAGCTTTGCAGAATATCTATATGTATTTCTTGTCGGTTATTATGTTTTTTCATCTGACAAAGCATTGGAGCAGATTGAAAAATACAGATATGTTTCTTTATTCGTCGGTCTTGTTGCCGGAATAACCGATGTATATATGTTTATCTGGTCCGGAAAAGATTTCGGCATGATAAACACGATAGCTAAGGCTTTCACAGAATGGTTCATGATCCTGGCGCTGATGGGAATAGGAAAGCATACAATGAATCATGCCGGAAAAGAATCAGATTACTTATCTAAAAGAGCTTTCCTCTTCTTCAGCATTCATTTCTTATGGATTGTTTTGTTCCAGTACTGGTTTTCGGGCCTTATTGCTACAAATACTGCTGTGGCATACATAGTGCCAATCGTATTTGCTTATCCGGCTACCTTTATATGCACAGAAATAGCTTATAGAATTCCTGCGTTGTGCTTTCTGATGGGAGTAAAATCTAAGTCTGATCCGGCTGGCTAACAGGTTATCTCGGAATATAACATGCTATGGAAAAAAAGAATATGAATGATCGTAAGAGGCAGATTCATCTGAGAATCTGCTTTTTTCAAAACATTTGACAGAACTACCGATCGGCAGTATGAATTATCCCGGCTATGATTGGAAGACTCAGGCGGTAAGCGATCTGACAGCTGTGGATGCCCCATCGCGGATCGTGGCAGGCGGGCTCACAACCTGTTATGGAATATGCAGCTGTCTGTGCTGTGCATTCCTGACTGTCATGGTGAAGGATGTCAGGAAGAGCTTAAGGCTCGGAATCTATCTGTTTGCGGCAATGAACGGGATCTCCGCGATCGGTTATGCGCTGTTCCCGCTTACGGGAAGCGGCTATGACGGCAGTGTTCCGTCATATATACATCTCTATATCGTAACGACTGTGGTCGTGCTCTTGTCGATTGCTTCCTTGATCGTGACAGCGGTAGGGAGCTTTCATGATCATCGGAAGCTGCTTGGGATACTGGCGATTCTGGCTTTGGCTGCGATGTTCTTCGGCGCAGTGGGAAGCATTGTTCTTCCGAAGGAGATATTCGGAATCGTCGAAAGGTTCAGCACCTACAGCGCAGTGATCTTTACCGGAATACTGGGCGTATATGGATGTCTGGAATTATCGAAGGCATCCGGTTCAGCAGGTGCTTAAAAATATATAAAACGTGCATACTTCATATAGAACAATTCATAATTGGTTGAGGTGGGATATGAAGTATGAAGCTGAGAATGATAATAAATACTCTGATAATGCAAGGTTTGACAATAAAAAGAATGAAAATAAAGAGTCTTCGCTTATAAGCTTATGGAACAACCGCGAGTACAGGTCGGTACTGCTGACCGCAGCGTTAGTGGCAGGGATCATTCTGTCCTTTCGCTATCTACTGCCCGTGGTCGTTCCTTTTTTATGCGCATTTTTTCTGGCGGGATGTATGCGACCGGTGGTTGATTTTCTGGTGCGGCACTTGAAATTGTCGGAGAAATGGGCATCGGCAGTGGTGTTTCTTGTGGCGGGAATCCTCTTGATCCTGGCGGTGAAATGGGGAGCCGGTACGTTTCTTGCCCAGATGAACAGCCTCCTTCTCTACTATCCGTTCTACCGTGAGCAATTCTTAAGCGGTCTTGGAACCTGCTGTTCTTATGTGGATCAGGGACTGCATCTGGAAACAGGCGCAAGTCTCACCTATGCCTTGTCCGCCCTGTCGGGAGTGTTTACGGATTTTCAGACTACGATCCTTCCGGCGCTGACCAGCGGGACGGCTGCGGCGATCCGGTATATGGTTGCTTCCGTTCTGTTTTTATTTATTATGGTATATGCGTTTTTCTGCATGCTTTCCGGTTATCCGCGTCTGCTTACCGGCTCGGCATTTGCCCGGAGCGTTCGAAGGATCTGGGATAAGGTGCTGACAATGATCTTTGCCTATCTGCGGGCAGAGGGGACGATCGCGCTGATCCAGGCGCTGGTAGTCAGTATCGGCCTGCGGATACTTCATTTTCCGTATTATCTTCCTCTTGGCCTGCTGGTTGGTCTGGTTGATGCGCTTCCAGTATTCGGAAGCGGAACGGTACTGGTTCCGTGGGCGGTGGTAAGATTCTTACTGGGGGATACGAAGATGGGAATCGGACTGCTGATCTTGTATGGTCTGTGCATCGTGAACCGCCAGCTGCTGGAACCGAGGCTGCTTGGGAAGAAGCTGAATATGAGTACGCTCATGACATTATTCATGATGTATGTGGGGTATCAGCTTTTCGGAATCTTCGGCTTCATCTTGGGACCGATCGGGTATTTGCTGGGAAGGGAGATCTATTGCCAGCTTCTGACGGAAGAGAACAATGATGACAGGGAAGGATGAATGATACAATAATTCGATGATAATTTTGTGCAGTTTGTCTGTATAAATTTATTTTAAAAAAGGATATACTATTTTAATAAAAAATCACAATGCAAGGTTTTAAAGAATCGATATTTGTTTTCAATACCGCAAGTATAAATAAGAGGAGTATGGAAAGAAGGTGATATAATAAAATGACGGACGAATAATTATCAATGGAAGGAGGAAATATAGAAAAAAATATCAAAGATGATCAGGAAAATCAGAGGAGGAGCATATGAAATTTAGAAGAATTGTTTTAACATGTGTTATAATTTCAGTTATAGTATTAGCAATGTCTCGTCCGGTGCTGGGCTGGGCTGGCGTAAGTGCAACCTTATCATCGGATGTGAAGTCGGTATCTTCGGCATATGCTGCGTTTGCTGCATCAGGAAATATGTATTGTTCTGTGACATGGACATCCCAATATCCGATAAAGTTTGAAGCTTATTCCAGAGATACTGCAACTGGTTATGCTACACGTCGCGGTAAGACCATATATAATGTAGGAGCCAGTGGTAATACCACTATTGATCCGACAGGAAACTTTCATATGATAAAACTGACCGGTTGGAATATTGATTCAGCGGTGAAGCATTGTATCGGCTATGGCTATATAGAGGAGAATTAACAACATGGAGAAGAATAAAGCGCGTTTTTTATTGCAATGGAAATTACTCGTCTCCAGTATGCTGAGGCGGATTATGGTTATTCTTTTTATTTTGCTGCATTTACCGATTTATCCTATATTCCGACGTATTTATTACAGTAGGCTTTATCCGGAAGAATATTACATATCGGATTGGTATTCTTTGTTTTATGCCCAAGAGAATTTGGATATTTTCTGCTTTATTCTTCTCCTTTTCTTGTCATATGATTTCTTTCTCGAAATTCGTAATACGTCGAACCTTCTTATGTTGAAAGCATCCCGGACATCCCTTCGGAATGATTTATCTCAGGCATTCGTGCTTTTTTGTCTGCTTTTTTTGAATGTATGCGTATATTTGGCTGCTCAAATCAGAGCATATGCCGCAAACACATTTCTTAATACACAGATCACGTTATATTTTATTGAATTTGCCGCTAATTTTATGTTGGGCAACGGGATTCTTGCCATATTAATCGGATGGTTTTTGGCAAGGTCAACACATAAGCTTCCGGGCTATCTTTTGTGTATTTTTTTCTCATATGCATTTAGTCCGGCGGGGAAAGCGTTCCTGAATAATTATGCAATCCTGAATTATGGATATTCAGAGAATTTCCGAATCTTCTTTTTGATGCCGGAAGCAACCTTTTATCTGGAACCCTGCAATCTCACATCGGTTAATATTAGCCTGGAATCAAGGACATTATTCTGGATCATGCTTTTTGTATCCGGTCTGGTGCTTATATATAAGGGAGAAATGAAGAGAAAGCTCTTTCTTGTTTCTGTTACGAGTTCGGTATGTCTTACGCTTGTCATGCTTTGGAGCGCGTATCTTCCGTACAGTTATTATTCGCCGAGTGATACACTTGGACGACTGGATTCCGAATCGTATGATATATTATATTATGATTTTGAGGATCATGAAGTCACACCGGAGGAAGCCGAAGCGTTTCAAATCAAGGAATATGATATGGATATCAAGCTTGGGCGGATTATGAAGAATACAGTGACGATGGTTCCCGACCGCAAGCTTGACTTTTACGGAATGACTTTATATCATGTGTACGAGGTGGATTCCGTGAAGGATGCAGCCGGGACGCTCATGAATTATTCGAGGAAAGAGGATTATCTTACAATCTATCCGTCTGAGAATAATGATACATCAAGGATTACGGTTTCTTATCATGGCGGAAGCAGTACGTTTTACAGTAATTACAGACAGGTAAATCTTCCAGGATGGTTTCCTTATTATCCGATGCCGGGATATCGAGATATTATAGTAAACCAGAAGTATGTTAATAACATATCTGAGGAAGCATCGGTCTATCATGTTAAGTTTCATAATCGGACGAATATATATTCGGATCTGGAAGAGACGGGAGATCATGTCTTTTCCGGAGCCTCCATGGGACCGACCTTTGTTGCGGGCTTCTATACGGAGAAGGTATATAAGGATCGTGTGCGGTATATTTATCCTTATACAGATCATGAGAATGATCCTGATATTTCACGGAAGCATCCGGAATTTTCATATGGACAGGAAGTAAAACAAAGCTATGATTATGTTATGACACAGATAGAAGAACAGGAGCTTCCGGTTCGGGTAATTATATCTACTCCGAACATTACCGCATGTGAAGCTTCCATCTATCTTCCTGATCGAATAGAAAGGGCGAGTATAAGGTGGTCAACTCTAAAAAAAGATTACGAAGAAAACGGAACCTTTGAACCCAAGGGGCTTGTAACTCCGGATTAGTCAGAGTATATGGATATCGTCAGCAACGGCATGTCCGGGTAAGAGATGGTAATTGCCGTTATGAATTAGGAGATTGGATTTCAACAGGAACAGGAAAGGATAAGTATGCTGGAGTTAAATCATTTATCAAAATCATATGGAAAAAAAGAGGTTCTTCATGATTTGTCCTTTGTATTTGAAAAAGGTATATATGGTATTTTGGGTCCTAATGGTGCAGGAAAAACAACCTTGTTCCACTCGATTCTGGGCTTGGTGTCGGTGAAAAAAGGAATGATACATATGGATATACCGACTGAGAGGATTGGGTTTCTTCCGCAAAAAACCGGTGTTTTTCGGGATCTGACAGTGTTGGATCAAATGTACTATTTTGCAAATATGAAGAACATGGATAAGAAACAAAATAATGAAATTTCGGAAATATTACAACAAGTAAATCTTCTGGACATGAAGGATGTGAAGGGAAAGAAGCTATCCGGGGGCATGATCAGAAGAGTCGGTCTTGCTCAGGCTATGCTGAATAATCCGGAATTAATGATTTTGGATGAACCGACAGCTGGGCTTGATCCGGAGGAACGACTGCGGATAAAGCAGTGTATCCGGAAATTGAATACAACTATTCTGGTTTCGACACATATTGTAGAGGACTTGGAAGCAATCTGCGATTATTTAATCATTTTAGATCATGGATATATACGGGCCTCGGGCAAGCTGAATGAGATTAGTAATTGGGCGGTTGATAAGGTGTATGAGGTGCCGAGGGAATATCTGATTACTGAGGATTTCATTCTCCGAGAGACAGAAAAGCAAGGCGGACAATATTATCGAATCCTGACAAATCGTGATGTAGATGCAGACTATCGGGTTTCGCCGACAGTAGAGGATGGTTATTTATGTATTTTAAAACATATTTAAATGATATAAGGTATCAGTTAAAGGCACTGGGAATATTTAATCTGATGCCGCTGATTTGTTTATATGTTATGCTACCGACTGCGAATCTTATTAATTATCGGGTTTATCAGGATTTTAACCTTTTATTTGAAAATATACTTCGGACGAATCAATTATGTTGTCCGGTATTGACGGTCTTTTGTACTTTTTTTCTACTGGAGCATTGTATTGAAGAGGACGGTCATGAATTATTATATATCCGGCATCGATGGAAGCTACCGCATGTATGGATAATTTATCTGCTTTTTCAAATGTTAATGATACCGTTGTATCTTGTCTATGCGAGATGGTTTTCTGAGATCTGGTGGCTGTATTTGAAGCTTGCCGTAATTCATATGTTTTATCATTTGGCGGCGTATTGCCTGAGTTATATGTTCGGAAAGATTACCCCGGCGATTGTATTTTTGTCATTTGTTTCCATTGCGGCTGTGTTGGAAGCTGTATACGGCGCGATATATTATACTTATTTTGATTCGTATCTGATCAGAGGAACGGAATTGCTATATGAACTGATTCCTTACGTATTCTTTGTTTTAATTTTTGCTATTATCGGTTCCGTTCGGAATTATCATTTTATTGAGAATTATTCATCTTAATAAGACAGCCCTGAGCATTTATCAAAAATGCAAAAAAGTTGATTTTATGAAAAGCTTGCGTTATAATGACTAGGTTTACAAAAGGTTATTTGATGCCTGTTGAAAACCAGTTTCAGCAATAGAAGGAGAATGTCATTATGGCACAGGATAAGAAGTTAGTAGAGGCAATTACATCTATGGATGTGGATTTTGCGCAGTGGTATACCGATGTGGTGCTGAAGGCGGAACTCATTTCCTATACGAATGTGAAAGGGTGTATGGCGATTAAGCCCGCCGGATATGCAATCTGGGAGCTGATCCAGAGACAGCTGGACGACCGGTTCAAGGAGACCGGCGTGGAGAATGTCTACATGCCGATGTTCATTCCGGAGAGCCTCTTGGAGAAGGAGAAGGATCATGTCGAGGGCTTTGCACCGGAGGTGGCTTGGGTAACGCATGGCGGCTTAAATGAGCTGCAGGAGCGTATGTGTGTCCGCCCGACTTCTGAGACTCTGTTCTGTGATTTTTATAAAGATGAGATCCAGTCCTATCGGGATCTTCCGAAGGTCTATAATCAGTGGTGTTCGGTTGTCCGCTGGGAGAAGGAGACCAGACCGTTCCTGCGCTCGAGAGAATTCTTATGGCAGGAAGGGCACACCGCACATGCAACTGCGGAAGAGGCAGAGGCACGTACCATTCAGATGCTGAATGTCTATGCGGATTTCTGTGAGCAGGTACTTGCAATCCCTGTCGTGAAGGGAAGAAAGACCGAGAAGGAGAAATTCGCCGGTGCGGAGGCTACCTATACGATCGAAGCCTTAATGCATGACGGTAAGGCTTTGCAGTCAGGAACCAGCCATAACTTTGGAAATGGGTTTGCCAAGGCATTTGGCATTCAATATACAGATAAGGATAACAAGCTGCAATATGTATATCAGACCTCATGGGGGATGACGACACGTCTGATCGGTGCCATCATCATGGTACATGGCGATGATTCCGGTTTGGTTCTTCCGCCGAAGGTTGCACCGACCCAGATCATGATCATTCCGATCCAACAGAAGAAAGAAGGAGTCTTAGAGAAGGCAGAAGAGCTGCGCGAGAAGCTTGGCGCTTTCCGTGTGAAGGTCGATGACAGTGATAAATCACCGGGATGGAAGTTCTCAGAACAGGAGATGCGTGGAATTCCGATCCGTGTGGAGATCGGGCCGAAGGATATCGAGGCTGGTCAGGCAGTCTTAGTTCGCCGCGATACCAGAGAGAAGATCACCGTATCCTTAGATGAGATCGCTGAGAAGGTCGGAGAACTGCTTGAAACCATCCAGCATGATATGTACGAGAAGGCTAAGGCGCATCGGGATGCCAACACACATACGGCGCTTAACTGGGATGAATTCAAGGATATCATCGAGAATAAGCAGGGCTTTATCAAGGCGATGTGGTGCGGTGAGACCGAATGCGAGGAGGCCATCAAGGATGAGACCGGCGCTTCGACCCGCTGTATGCCATTTGAACAGGAGAATCTGTCCGGCGTCTGCGTGCACTGCGGTAAGCCGGCAGTGAAAATGGTCTACTTCGGACGTGCGTACTAATAGTAATGTTCGACGGAAGACGTTGGGATAAAGCTTTTGATGAATAGTTTCCCCTTGAAATATTACTGTATTTCGTGTATGCTATTAACTATGTGAATGATAAGGAATTCTTGGAACTCATGTATACAGGAATTCATAGGCTCAGGAGAAAAGGAGATAAGCAAATGAAGAAATTTTTACAGGAATTCAAAGAGTTTGCCTTGAAGGGCAATGTTATGGATATGGCGATCGGTGTTATCATCGGTGGCGCATTCTCAGCAATCGTAACAGCACTGACGGACAGCTTCATCAATCCATTGATCAACAGTATCGGTGGTGCAGAGATTGCCGGTGCGATCAAGCTTCCATGGGTAGATTATACAGGGCTTGATTCAGAGGCAGCTTTGGCATTGTCTTTGAATTACGGTGCATTCCTGACAGCAATTATCAACTTCCTGATTATTGCGATCATCCTGTTCATCATGGTGAAGGCCATGAACAAGGTGATGAGCATCGGTAAGAAGAAGGAAGAAGAGGCTCCGACCGAGAAGGATTGTCCATACTGCAAGATGAAGATTGCAATCGACGCAACCCGCTGCCCGCATTGTACTTCTGAGATCAAGGAATAATCGATTCCTGTATCTTGTGTAGGATTAGTGGTTTGATGGTAACAGAGACGGCTATCAGATCATATATGATAGAATAACAGTTGAATATATATTAATCTTCAGGGCGGGGTGCAAGTCCCCACCGGCGGTACAGCCCGCGCGCCGTAAGGCATGATTCGGTGAGACTCCGAAGCCGACAGTATAGTCTGGATGAGAGAAGAGAATGTAGGTTTTTGTGAAACAGTGATAGGAACGATGGGAATCCATTCCGTGTTCTATCATGGTTATTAAGACAGAATCGTTAAAAGCCCTGTAAGTGATTACGGGGTTTTTTTGTGCGTTCCCCCGAGGCAAGCAGGCATACTTGCATGGATATTTGTCGGAGAACGTGGCATCGAGTAACGGATTGATTAAGAGACTTTAAGGACTTTAAGCAGACCCCAAATGGAAACACACATATATAGAAGTTTTATAACAGGATATGGCAACAAGTATGGAAGGATTAGATAGATGATGACAGATACAGAATATATGCGGCACGCGATTGAACTGGCTAGGCGGGCAGCCGGACATACGAATCCGAATCCAATGGTGGGGGCAGTGATCGTCAAGGATGGCAGGATCATTGGAGAAGGATACCACAGGCGGATCGGAGAGCTTCATGCGGAGCGGAATGCTTTGGTTGGTTGTACGGAATCGGCAGAGGGTGCGATCATCTATGTGACCTTAGAGCCGTGCTGCCATTATGGTAAGACACCGCCCTGTACGGAGGCAATCCTGGAACATAAGCTTGCAAAGGTTGTGATCGGTTCCCGTGATCCGAATCCGAAGGTGGCAGGTAAGGGAGCAGCGATGCTTCGCGCAGCCGGAGTGGAGGTAGTGGAAGACTTCCTGCGGGAAGAGTGCGATGCGCTTAATCCCGTATTCTTTCAGTATATTCGGGAGAAACAACCCTATGTAGCAATGAAATATGCTATGACAGCAGATGGTAAGATTGCGGCGGATTCCGGGGATTCGAAGTGGATTACCGGAGAGGCGGCAAGAGCGCATGTACAGGAGCTTCGGAATTATTATAAGGGAATCATGGTGGGAATCGGAACCGTTCTTGCGGATGATCCGTCACTTACCTGTAGAATGCCACAGCCGGTCAGTGATGATTATGGAGAGGAACGGAATGCTTCCGGATATTACGGAAGGAATCCGGTACGGATCGTCTGTGACAGTCATTTGCAGATCCCTCTTGAGTCTAAGCTGTGCAATACGGTAGATCAGGCACCGGTAATCGTTGCGTGTCTGAAGGAAGAGGATTACGTGAGAGACTGTATGCGGAAAGAGACTGAATATTTTGCTTCTGACGATTCCGATTCTGCAAAATTAAGAATGGTTACGAATGTGAACCGAGATGTTGATTCTAAGACTGTTTCGTTATTATCGGAAGATTTGCTGCGCCAGAGCTATAGATTACGTCTGCAGGAGCTTCAGGAAAAAGGCGTGCAGATCCTTACGGTCGAAGAGAAGCAGGGGCATATCGATCTTCGATGTCTGCTGACAGAGCTTGGCAAGCTGGAGATCGACGGTATCCTGGTGGAGGGCGGCGGCTCTTTGAATTCTACCTTGGTTCGGGAAGGACTGGTTCATCATATCTATGCTTACATCGGAGCACAGATCTTCGGTGGCGTGAATGGCTATACGCCGGTCAGTGGAACCGGGATTCAGAAGGTGTCGGAGAGCCTGAAGCTGACCGCACCGAACGTGAAGATATTCGGAGATGATGTCCTGTTGGAGTATGATATTAAGAAGGAGTGAATACAATGTTTACCGGAATTGTGGAAGAGACCGGAACGGTCCGTAAGATCATAGGGCAGCAGGTATCCGGTCAGATTGAGATTCAGGCGCATAAGGTACTTGACGGAACCGTTCTTGGCGACAGTATCGCGGTAAATGGCGTCTGCCTGACGGTGACGCGGATCCAGGGAGATACCTTTACAGCCGATGTCATGGCAGAGACGCTTCGCCGGACGAATCTCGGGAGCCTTCCGATCGGTGCGAAGGTGAATCTGGAACGTGCCATGGCGGCAAATGGCAGGTTTGGCGGACATATCGTGAGCGGGCATATCGACGGAACAGGAACGGTTCAATCCCTGCAGCCGGAAGGGAATGCGGTATGGGTAACGATCGCGGCGCCGGAAGCGATCCTGCGTCTGATCATTGAGAAAGGGTCCATTGCGATTGACGGGATCAGTCTTACGGTTGCTTATGTGGACGATCAGGTATTTAAAGTTTCCATCATTCCGCATACCGGAGAGGAGACGACCCTGCTCTCTAAGAAAGCGGGGGATATCGTGAACTTAGAAAATGATGTGGTAGGCAAGTATGTGGAACGACTGCTTGCCCCTTATCAGACGAAGGGCGGTGGACCTTCAGAGAAGGCGCGGTCTTCCGGAATTACTATGGATTTTCTGGCAGAACATGGATTTTGAAATCGACGAAAGTCGAGTGTTGTTCCAAGAGGCGAAGAGAAAGAGATAATCCCAGAGGCAAAGAGAAGGAGATAATCCCAGAGGCAGAATATAGAAAGAAGAATTGTATGGAATTACAGATATAAAGGAGGCTGATAGAATATGGATTTCGAATTTTCAACGATCGAGCATGCGATTGAGGAATTGAAGGCCGGCAAGATCATCCTGTGTACCGATGATCCGGATCGTGAAAATGAGGGTGATTTTATCTGTGCGGCGGAATATGCCACCGGTGACAATATTAACTTCATGGCAGTACACGGAAAGGGCCTGATCTGTATGCCGATGAGTAAGGAACTGGCAGATTCTCTGAATGTTCCGCAGATGGTATCGGAAAATACGGATAATCACTCTACTGCATTTACGGTCAGTATCGATCATGTGGATACCACGACCGGAATCTCGGCGTATGAACGGTCGATCACTGCGATGAAGGCGGTGGAAGAGGGAGCGAAGCCGTCGGATTTCCGAAGACCGGGGCATATGTTCCCACTGGTTGCAAGAAAAGGCGGCGTTCTGGTAAGGAACGGTCACACGGAAGCCACAGTGGATCTAATGCGGCTTGCAGGCTTAAAGCCCTGTGGTCTTTGCTGTGAAATCATGGCAGATGATGGGCATATGATGCGGACGCCGGAGCTTATCGAGCTTGCTAAGAAGTATGAGATTGCATTTATCACGATCAAGGATCTTCAAGATTATTGCCGTTTGCATGAGAAGCATGTAATTCGGGAAGCAACGGTCAAGCTTCCGACCGAGTACGGAGAATTCAAGGCATACGGCTATGTCAGCGATATTACCGGAGAGCATCATATTGCGCTTGTGAAGGGAGAAATTGGAGATGGAAGGGATGTCCTTTGCCGTGTCCATTCCGAATGTCTGACCGGCGATGTGTTCGGCTCTCTGCGCTGTGATTGCGGCAAGCAGCTGTCCTCCGCGCTTACCCAGATCGAGAAGGAAGGACGGGGCGTTCTTCTGTATATGCGGCAGGAGGGACGCGGGATCGGACTGATCAATAAGCTGAAGGCATACGAACTGCAGGAGCAGGGACGGGATACCGTGGAAGCCAACTTAGAGCTTGGGTTTGCACCGGATCTGCGGGAATACTGGGTTGGTGCCCAGATCCTTCGGGATCTCGGAATTAAAGAATTGCGACTGCTCACGAATAATCCCAGCAAGGTCTATGGCTTAGACGGACTCGGACTTACTATCAAGGAGCGTGTGCCGATCGAGATTCCGCCTCAGAAATACGATGCCTTCTATATGAAGACCAAGGCAGAGAAAATGGGACATATTCTGAAGGATTTATAACAATAAAAAATAATAAGATAAGGAGATAACAAGCATGAACATTTTAGAAGGAAAATTAATTGCAGAGAACGTGAAGGTAGGAATTGTAGTATCCAGATTTAACGAGTTCATTACCGGTAAGCTGCTTGCAGGCGCTGAGGACGGTCTTATCCGACATGGCGTGCAGGAAGAGGATATCACAGTTGCATGGGTACCGGGTGCCTTTGAGATTCCACTGATCGCGCAGAAGATGGCGCAGTCCGGCAAGTATGACGCAGTGATCGCATTGGGAGCCGTGATCCGTGGAGCGACCAGCCACTATGATTATGTATGCAATGAGGTATCCAAGGGGGTTGCACAGGCTTCCCTACAGTCCGGTGTTCCGGTACTCTTCGGCATCGTAACGACCGAGAATATCGAGCAGGCGATTGAGCGTGCCGGTACGAAGGCAGGTAATAAGGGATACGATTGTGCGCTGTCAGCTGTTGAGATGGTGAATCTGATGAAGCAGATCTAAATAATTATAAATCCAGATCCTTCAGGCTGCTGATCAGGTTATCGATCTCATCATGCTCCTCATCACCGGCGGTTTCCTCTGCATCCTCTGCAGCCTGAGCTTCTGCTGATTCTGCCTCATATTCATCGCGAAGCTTCTTTGCCACATCCTCAAATTGGTCACGCACCTTGGTCAGAACAGATAAGAGCTTTGGCGAAAATACACCACATTCTCCGTTCTTGATCATCATGTAGGCGTCCTCACAGGAATATGCCTTACGGTATACACTGTCATTGGTTAAGGCATCATAACAGTCGGCAAGAGAGACAAGCTGTGCGGATATTGGGATCCGCTCTCCGCGAAGCCCATCCGGATAGCCCTTGCCATCATATTTTTCATGGTGCCAGCGGGTGATCTCCTTGCTGTATTTGATATATTCATCTCCCCATGAGGTGGCGATCTGATCAATAATATCATAGCCGCGCACGGAGTGGGATTTCATATATTCGAATTCGTCATTGGTCAGCTTGCCCGGCTTTAACAGGATACTGTCCGGGATCAGGATCTTGCCGACATCATGAAGTGCGCTTGCCGATACGATGACGTGTACCTTCTCCGGTGTCAGTTCGTATTCCGGATAATCCTGCATCAGCTGATTCCCCAATATCTCGGTATATTTCTCGATTCGGGCGATATGATTGCCGCCCTCCAGGTTCCGGTATTCAACAATCGTGCCGAGCACCCGGATGATATTCTCGTTGCTTTCCTTCAATTTGTTAGACTGGATCTGCAGCATCTTATACTGCATCTGCAGGGTTGAGGTCTGGCGGTTGGCCTGTGCCTTCAGCTTGTTGCGGTCCTGATAGAGAGCGACCAGACGATCCACCCTCTTCTTGACGAATTCTGTGTTCACAGGCTTTTTGATAAAGTCGGACGCACCGTATTCAAAGCACTGTTCGACCTTATCGATTTCCTTTTCGCTTGTCACGATCAGAATCGGAAATGCCTCCAAATAGTTTCTCTTGCCTGCCTCCTGCAGGAATTCGATACCATCCATGACCGGCATGACAATATCCAATAAAACGGCAGCGATATCTGCCTGATTCTTCTCTATATACGCAAGTGCTTCCTTTCCGTTCTCTGCCTCGCTGATCTCATAATCCGATGCTAACAGGTTTTTCAGTATCGAGCGATTGAATTTGGAGTCATCCACGACCAGTATTTTATTTCCCATATTCTGTCCTTTCCGGTGCAATAGTTCTGCTTATTTCTCTATCGATTATTGCCAATAGACAAGTCGTTGTTGACGGTTGCAATGACCACGTTGCGGCGGTTGTCCGCATGCCAGCGTTTCTCATTCACATTCACGACCGTTCCCTCATAGGCAGTGCCTGTGATCACAACTCTGGCTTTATAAGCCTTCTGAATCTCCTTGTTGATCCGGTCCCAGATTCCTTCCAGCTCGGTAAGCTGCTTCTTTTTTAGGAAGATGGCCTTCTCGATCTTGATATACATCTCCATGGTGCTGTAGATTTCCGGCGTGAACTTTTCCTGAATCTCCTTCAGAGCATGCGCTAAGGTAAGAAGCTCGTCTTCCAGCTCTCTTCGGGATTCGTTGACCTTGTATAAATGCTGTAAGAGGACCGGATTCGTTGCGATCTTTAATACGGTGTGCAGTCCGGTGTCATTTCCGACATCGCGAAGCTGGAAGCCGTTGGTTGCCTCTGCAGTCCCGCCGGCAATAACCTTAGAGGATATGATCATTCCCTTGGCATAGAGCTGACTGTTCAGACAGCGGTTCACCTTAATATCCTTATCGGATTCCACCCGGACAGCTTCGAAGAAACGGCTTTCCACATTTCCCTTGGCCTTGACAAAGCCCTGTCCGTTGGCGTTCATACCACTCTTGAATAAGACGGAGCCTCCGCAGGTGATCTTTGCCGCATTTACCGTTCCGCTGATCGACAGGTCGCCGCCTACGTCTATGATAACACCATCGCTGACATCACCTTTGATACTGACATTGCCGTTAAACCGGACATTGCCGGTGGCAACTGTGACGCTATCCTTGATCTCCATATAGTTCGTAATGGTGATGGTATTGCCCTGCAGCTGGATCTTGCCGTCCAGCATGGAATAGTAGGTCTTTTTATCATCAGCCATATAGAAGCCGGTTCCGGTTAAGACACTCTGTTCAATTCCCTTTCTTGCTTTGATGACATCTCCGGTAACGGAATAGCCGTCGATCCCGGGCTCTGCATCATGATAAAAAGCAATCTTCTGACCGTTCTTCACGGTTTCAAACCAATCGACCTCGGAATAATCTACCGTACCGTCCTTATTCATCTTCGGTGTCCGATTCAGCTGTGTACGGAAGAAATATTCATACCATCCATTTGGCCCCATGGTCGGCGGTAAGCCCTGGGCGACTAATACAGAGGACGGGGATTTCTGATTCAGGATCTCCTCGAGTCCCTCCTTGCGGATACCATAACGGATACTATTCTGCTCCAGGAGCTCCATCAGAATGTCGATCGTAAGATCCTTCGTATCTCCCGAGAAGAACAGATAGGCATCCATGCTTCCGGAGGAGAAGGAGAATTTGTAATCATTCTCTTGGATAATATCCAGAGAATTATCGGCGATCTTGAGTAAGCGCAGACGTTTTCTGCGCATTTCCGCAGCAGAATATCGGAGCTTGCGGTATTCCGAGACATCCAGCCCCTGTTCAAGTCCCAGCCGGATCTCATGCATCTGCTGCCATGAATAGAATGGATTGTTATATTGTGTAATATCCAACTGTCTTTGAAGACCGAGGCGAAGCTCCCGCATACGCGCCCAATCATAGTCCGGGGAAATGTACTGCGTGACATCCAGACCTGCCTGAAGCCCTTTTCGGATCTCGTGCAGGGCAACTCCTCGGAAATTCATGGAAAGATACGGGTCAAGACTGACCTTGTGCTGGATGGCAAGGCGGATCTGCTCCAATTGTTCATCGTCATAGCCGTCCTTCACATAAGGGATCAGATCGATACCGGAGCTCATGGCAAGGCGGATCTGCTTTAAAATCCGTGCAGGATACTCCAGATATGGAGCAAGGTCGATCCCTTCTTCATATCCTTCCCGAAGCTGACACATCTTATCATACGGAATCTCCGGTCTTGCATAGAGGGAGATATCAATACCGTGTGCCTGTCCCTTTTTAATTTCTTCCATCTGGAACCAGTCAAATTCTGTATCGGTTTCCAGTTCGTGCACGAATTCGTTAGCCATAAGAAGTCTCCTAATAGGATCCGTTCGCGTTATCATGCGGATCCATGGTCACAACTACATTCATTTTATCATAAAAGTATAGTTATGTAATTATACAATACGGATAAAAAAATATCAATAAAATAGAAAGCTTTTTGGTACACTTTTTGCAGATTATGGCAAAAAAAATGTCCTTTTCTAATGTTTTACTTGAATTTTGAAGCGTATTCCACTATGATATTAATGGTGTATTATGTAAAATTGGGTGAAATAGTGATATTTACTATGTAAGTAACTATATAAGACACCAGGGGGAGAACCATTTTTTCCTTTGGAGGTTAGTTGATAATGTCGAATTATGGTGCGTTTGGAGAGAATAATCCGGTCTGGAAGGGTGTCAGCCGGGTCGCTGACATGATGTTAATGGGACTGTTGTTCCTGATCACCTGCCTGCCGGTATTTACCATAGGCGCAGCTTTGAGCGGCTTCTATTATGCAGCGATGGATTCTATGCGTAAGGAAGATGGATATATATTTAAGCGGTATTTCAGTGCGTTTGGCAGGAATTTCAAGCAGGCGACCCTGATCTGGCTGATCATGCTGGTCCTCGCGGGATTATGCGGGATGAACGTCTATTGCTGGGTCAGGTATTCCGATATGTCGGTCGCTCCCGTGATGCTGGGGCTTAGTCTGATCATGTGCATTGCCTGGCTGATCACATTTATTTTTGTATTCCCGCTGCAGGCACGGTTTGAGAATACGATAGGCAGGACAATCGAGAATGCATTTTTACTGGCGATCAGTCATCTTCCGTTCACTCTGGTGATCGTTGTGATGATCGGAATGATCGCATTCATGGTATATGTATCCTGGCTGATCGCGCTAATTATGATCCTGATCGGTACCGGTGTGATCGGATATATGACGGTACGGTATTTTGAGATCAACTTCAAAAAATGGGGTTATATCGATGAGGATGACGGGAAGATCAAGGATGATGATTATGAGTTTCAGGTTGAGGTCGATTATGATGCCTTATACGGCGACCGGGATTCAGAAAACACTACTGCTGACAAGGAGGACACCATAGATGAGTAAGCAGCCATTTGTGACAAAGGAACAGTTAGAGACGATCATTAAGGAATATCCGACCCCATTTCATCTCTATGATGAGAAGGGGATTCGGGAGAATGCAAGACGGATGAAGCAGGCATTTGCATGGAATCCGGGCTTCAAGGAGTATTTCGCAGTCAAGGCTACACCGAATCCGACGATCCTTCGGATCTTACAGGAGGAGGGCTGCGGAACGGACTGCTCGTCCATGACCGAACTGATGATGTCGGAGAAGCTTGGGTTTGACGGCAGCAGGAATGAGATCATGTTCTCTTCAAATGATACGCCGGCGGAGGAGTTCGTGAAGGCTAAGGAACTGGATGCCATCATCAATCTGGATGATATCACACATATTGAATATCTGAAGAACAGTGCCGGAATTCCGGAGAAGATCTGCTGCAGGTTCAATCCGGGCGGGTTGTTCGAGCTTGGCACGGACATCATGGATAATCCGGGAGATGCCAAGTACGGTATGACGAAGGAGCAGCTGATGGATGCGTATGGACAGCTGAAGGCGTTGGGCGTCAAGACCTTCGGTATGCATGCATTTCTGGCAAGTAATACCGTAACGAATGACTATTATCCGACGTTAGCGAAGATCCTGTTCGAGCTGGCAGTCGAGGTATATGAACGGACGGGCGTGAAGCTCGATTTCATTAATTTGTCAGGCGGCGTGGGGATTCCGTATACACCGGATAAGGAACCGAATGATATCCTTGCGATCGGCGAAGGTGTTCATAAGGTCTATGATGAGGTGCTGACACCGGCCGGACTTGGTGAAGTGAAGATATTTACAGAGCTGGGACGGTTCATGCTGGCTCCGTACGGACATCTGATCACGACAGCGATTCATGAGAAGCACATATACAAGGAGTATATCGGAGTAGATGCCTGTGCTGTGAATCTGATGCGTCCTGCTATGTATGGCGCCTACCATCATATCACGGTAGCAGGGAAGGAGAATGCACCGTGCGATCATATCTATGATGTGACGGGGTCCTTATGTGAGAATAATGATAAGTTTGCCGTGGATCGGAAGCTGCCGAAGATCGACAAGGGTGATATCCTGATCATTCATGATACCGGCGCACATGGATTTGCAATGGGTTATAACTATAACGGCAAGCTGAAGTCTGCCGAGGTTCTGCTTCGGGAGGACGGCTCTACCAGACTGATCCGGAGAGCAGAGACGCCGGAGGATTATTTTGCAACATTAGACGGATTCTGGAATGTGGATCTGTCTTGAGGGATAATGAAGACGGATGATAGAGAATGAAGAGCTCCGGTCTGTTGTGTGATATCCGGTGCAGGCCGGATAGGGCAGAAGATTAGAGTAGAAGATGTTTAACAATAAAGATTATCAAGATGAATCGTATTGAGGAGGTTGATACAATGAGTAATCCGATCGTGACATTTGAAATGAGTAACGGAGATATTATGAAGGCAGAGCTGTACCCGGAGATCGCGCCGAATACGGTGAATAATTTTATATCATTGGTGAAGAAAGGGTTCTATGATGGATTGATCTTCCATCGCGTCATTGCCGGCTTCATGATCCAGGGCGGCGATCCGGACGGCAACGGAACCGGAGGACCGGGCTATGGGATCAAGGGTGAATTCGCGCAAAATGGATTCCTGAATGATTTAAAACATACCGAGGGCGTTCTGTCTATGGCACGTTCCATGCAACCGGATTCTGCGGGCTCTCAGTTCTTCATCATGCATAAGACCTCACCACATCTGGATGGGGCGTATGCCGCATTTGGTAAGGTCATTGAGGGAATCGAGGTTGTCAATAAGATCGCCGAGACCCCGACGGATTGGAACGACCACCCGTATGAGGATCAGAGAATGAAGACGGTAACAGTGGAAACATTTGGTATCGATTATCCGGAGCCGGATAAGATGTAGTATAAGGGGATGCCTATGAATAATAAATTGAAACCACTTGTCGTGATCGCGATCATACTGGTCCTGCTGTTGGCGGTCTTTGTGTACGGATACAGCCAGTATAAGATCTATGACAAGGAATATCAGGGAACGGAATCAACCGTCGGCGAGGATGTTGTGGTCGTGATCCCGGAGGGCGCGGCAACCAAGCAGATCGCCAATATCCTGAAGGAAGCCGGGCTGATCAAGTTCCCGAGCGCATTTGTGAAGCGGGTAAAGGAATCGGAGTATCGGGGCGTTCTGCAGCCGGGCGAATATACCTTGAATACCGGAATGAGTACATGGGAAATGATCGAGATCCTGGGCGAGGTTGCGCCGGTTCGGACCGTATGGAAGACCTTGACGATCCCGGAGGGCTTCTCCATAGAGCAGATCGCGGTCCGTGTGGAAACAGAGGAGATCTGTTCCAAGGAGGATTTCCTACGCGCCGTGGAAGACACGGATTATGATTATGCGTTCCTTGACAGTATTCCGTCCAATGCACAGGTGGAGTATCGGCTGCAAGGATTTCTGTTCCCGGCGACCTATGATATCTTTGAGGATACCACTGCACATGACATTGTGGATATGATGCTTGCGAAGTTTCAGGCTGTATATAGCGGTGCTTTGGAGACGCAGGCAGAGACGATGGGATACTCCGCATTTGAAGTGATCACACGTGCTTCCATTGTGGAACGGGAAGCCAAATTAGATGAGGAACGGCCGATCATTGCAGGCGTAATTAATAATCGTCTGGAGGAAGGAATGATGCTCCAGATGTGTCCTACGGTATTATATCCGATTACAGAGGGAATCTATAATAAATCAACGGTCACCTATGATGATCTGGAAGTGGATTCCTTGTATAATACCTATAAATATACCGGTCTCCCGCCGGGACCGATCTGTAATCCGGGCGAGGTATCGATCCGTGCGGTATTATATCCGGATGAGAATGAATATCTGTATTATCATGTCGATGATGAAGAGATTGGAAGTCATATATTTACCAAGACCTACGAAGAGCATGTGGAGACGCAGTAGGTGATTGTATAGGAGGGAAAAGCAGATGAAAGCAGAATTAACAACGAAGTCGATGAGAGATGGAAGAGAGGTTATCGAGTACCAGTTACAGACGGGAGAATTGATGGACGGAGTGGTACTTAAGAATTGTAAGGAGAACATGATATCCAGTGTTCTTCCGACAGGAGCGCTGTTTGAGGGCGGACATAATTATATCTTTGCCTTTACCGATCAGAAGGTCTCTGTTAAGAAGAAGTTCTCAGAGGGGATATCAGCAGAGCTTGTATTAAAGACATTTGACAGCATGATCGCAACCGTACAGAGTTATCAGAAGTCTTCGATCAACCTGGCTTATATCCTGTTCGATCCGGACTATATCTTCTGGAATAACCGGACGAATTCGGTGGAATTTGCTTGTTTCCCGATTAAGAATACTGCCTATGATCCGGCAGCTTTGATGAACAGTTTCAGAGAACTGCTTGCGTATGCAGTCTATGATGGCAATGAAAATGGAGATTATGTTGCCAAGCTTTTATCTGCGATCAATTCTGGTTCGGATATAGAGGGACTTTCAGAAACGATTCAGGTTATCATGAATGCTTATGGAATCGCATCGCCACAGAAGAAGGTGGCAGAGCCGGAACCGCAGCCGGCACCGGAGGTAGTACCGCAGGCAGCAGCAGCACCAGCACCGGAGGTAGTGCCACAGGCAGCAGTAGAGCCAGTAGCAGTACCAGAACCGGTAGCAGAGCCACAGCCGGCACCGGAAGTAGTGCCACAGGCAGTAGTAGAGCCAGTAGCAGCATCAGAACCGGTAGCAGAGGCACAGCCGACCCCGGAAGTAGTACCACAGGCAGTAGTAGAGCCAGTAGCAGCACCAGAACCGGTAGCAGAGCCACAGCCGGCACCGGAAGTAGTACCGCAGGTAGCAGTAGAGCCACAACCTGTACCAGCCCCACAGCCTGTACCGGAAGTAGTACCGCAGGCAGCAGTAGAGCCACAACCTGTACCAGCCCCACAGCCTGTACCGGAACCGGTAGCAGAGCCACAACCAGCACCACAACCAGCACCGGAACCGTCAGCAGCACCGCAGCCATATTTGATTCGGACGAAGACAGGTGAGAAGATCACACTTCCGGAAAGCGAGTTCATTATTGGCAAGTCAGCAAACAATGCCAATTATGTAGTTGCAGATAATTCTGCCGTCAGCAGAGTACATTGTACCATCTACAAGAACAAGGGCGCTTATTTTGTACGGGATGAGAGATCTACGAACTCTACCTTTGTGAATGGAGAACAGGTTCTTCCGGGCATGGATCACGTATTGATCAATAATTGTAAGCTTGTTTTGGGCGATGAGGAGTTTACCTATCATTTATGGTAGAACGAAGCTTTGACAGATAGAAGGATTCCCTGACCGGAACGGAAGCTGTCACAAGCTTATGGAATCGATACATATACATTACAAGGGTGGATTTGGATGAATTATTTAGTAGCATACAATACAGATGTTGGTTTGCGGAAGCATACCAATCAGGATTCACTTGCGGTTAAGATCATGGACACGGAATATGGGCGGATCGTGCTTGCTATCGTATGTGACGGCATGGGAGGTCTGGCGCATGGTGAGCTTGCGAGCAAGGAAGTGATCCGGGCCTATTGTGACTGGTTTGATCATAATCTGACAGAAATGGTCAGAAATAAGGAACTTGATCTGGATCAGATTTGCCGTGACTGGCGCGAGATCGCGATTGTTGAAAATGACCGTTTAGGGCAATATGGCGCGAAGCGCGGTATCAATCTTGGAACTACGTTGTCGGCAATCCTGATCCTGCAGAATCAATATATCATTGTTCATGTGGGGGACAGCCGGATTTACCAATTAACCGAGACGCGTGTTCGGCAGGTGACAGAGGATCAGTCGGTCGTGGCAAGGGAAATCGTGCTTGGCAATCTGACACCGGAGCAGGCGCTTAAGGATCCGCGGAGAAGTATCCTGCTGCAATGTATCGGTGCATCCCCTATGGTGGAGCCTGCATTCTTCCGTGGAACCGTTGAACCGGAGATGTCATTTCTGATCTGCTCGGATGGCTTCTGCCATGAGATCAGTCATGAGGAAATGCTGGAACGCTTAGGACCACAGGCATGCGGAGATGCCATGACGATGAAGCAGAACTGTATGGACCTGACCGATCTTGTGAAGATGCGCCAGGAAACCGATAATATATCAATGATCTTACTTAAGACATTGGCATAGAATACTTATGTGACAAGTAGTAATGTGAGGGACGACACAACATGACAGAAAAGGGAACTGTACTAGACGAGAAATATGAAATACTGAAGGAAATCGGCAGAGGCGGTATGTCTATCGTCTATGTTGCGATGGATCTTCGTCTGAATAAGCAGTGGGCGATCAAGGAGATCAAGGATGACGGGTCTCAGGATACACAGACCTTACTGAAGGGCCTGGAGCGTGAGGCGAATATCCTGAAGAAGGTAGATCACCCGGTTCTTCCGAGAATCGTGGATATTATTCAGCGGGATCAAAAGGTCTATGTTGTCATGGATTATGTCGAGGGTCGGCCGCTCAGTAAGATCTTAGAGGAGCAGGGAGCTCAGCCGCAGGATATGGTGATCCAGTGGGCGAAGGATCTTGCCAGCGCATTGGATTATCTTCATTCTATGGATCCGCCGATCATCTATCGTGATATGAAGCCGTCCAATATCATGCTGCGTCCGGACGGTAAGGTCAAGCTGATCGATTTCGGTACGGCCAAGGAATATAAGATTGAAAACAATGCCGATACGACTGCGCTTGGAACCAGAGGTTATGCGGCTCCGGAGCAGTTCGGCGACTCTCAGGGACGCGGAATCTATAATACAGATGCGAGAACAGATATCTATTGTCTAGGCGCAACGCTCTATCATATTGTGACGGGTATGAATCCGTGTGAACCGCCGTATAAGATTGAACCGATCCGTAAGTGGAATCCGGCGCTTTCGAGCGGTCTGGAAAAGATCCTGATCAAATGTACCCAGCCAAACCCGAATGAACGTTATCAGTCATGCTCGGAGCTTCTCTATGCCTTGGAGCATTATGACCAGTTGGATGAACGGTATCGTAAGCAGGCGAATAAGAAGTTCGTGTTATTTGCGGTATCCGCGATCGGCGCACTGGTATTCGGAGGGGTATCTCTTATGGGCTTCAGCGCGCAGTCCAACTTAAATGCGCAGAATTACTATAACATTATCAGTGTCGGCGACGATTATCGTTTCCGTGGAGATTACGATCAGGCGATCGAGGAATACCAGAATGCGATCTCGGCGAATGCCAAGAATGAGGACGCATACATTAAGATCCTGAATCTGTATGTAAATGATCTGAATGAGCCGGAACGAGGATTGGATACGATCGCGTCGTACGTCAATGGCAATAAGAATCTGTCGAAGAACGATCATCTACTGTATCAGCTGGGGATCACCTATTTCAATCAGGGAAATTATGAAGCGGCGCTTCGTTATTTCCGAATGGTAAATGAAAAATCAGAGGAATATGGTTCTCTGTCAAAGCATTATATTGCCATAGCCATGGGACTTTCCTCCTTAAATATCGATTATTCGGAGTTGGAGGAGAATCTGCGGGAATTCGAATCGGATAATGCCAGTATGTCCTTCAGCGATGCCAAGCTGATGAATTATCAGAATCTTGGCATGATCTATTCCATTTATATGAACAGTGTAAATGGTGCAGATGAGGCGATTAGGCGGGTGTTGGAGCCGGCACTCGTCGAGCTTTCACAGTCTGGCAGTACCCTTGATAACAGCTCCGGTTATTACTATCATTATAACCTGTATCTGGCATCTGCCTATCAAAGTCTGGCGCGAAAAGCAGAGGATGAAGAGACGGCAAGAGAGTATTATTACCGTGCTTTGGAGTGCTGTGAGAACGTATTATCCCAGATTAGTCCGGAAGAGGATCTTGCGGTCTATGAAAATATGTATGTGACGGAGGCAGACGTCTACTACTCGCTCGGAATGGAGACCGAGACGATCGCCACCTATCAGGAGGCAGAGCGGATCCTCGGAACCTCCAGTGCCTCCATATATGTGAATCATTTGAGATTCCTGTATAACAAATATAAGGAAAAGAATCCGGATGTGTCTTCATGGAATGCACCGGATATCATCAAGGTATATGAAGAAGGAAGTCAGGTGCCGGGAATTGCGGATAATTTTGAATGGAAACCATTGGTGACCAATCTGCAGCCATTATTCGAGAAGAATTCCGGTACTGTCGATACGACCACGGAGGCTCCGAATGGGCAGGACGCCTCACGTGCAGGGGATGGAGAAACGGTTGTTGATGCGACAGAATCGTCGGAGGCTTCTACAGCGGAATAAGACTGTTATCCATACGAATGAATTGGAAGGGTAGAATTAAGCAGCTGAGTCGGAATCAGCTTTCTGAACAATTGGGCAGATAAAGAAAAGTATGCAGTTTAAACAGAGAGAATCTGTAAATTGTGACCGGTAACAGAGGAGGAACGTAGAACATGTCAACGGTATATATCATAATGGCATATGGAGGACTGGTGCTTGCCGCTCTATGTCTGGTGGCTGCGGTCGTTCTGTTCATCACATGGGATATTCCCAAGGTGATCGGAGAAATGACCGGACGTACACAAAGAAGGGCAATCGCTAGGATTCAGGAAAATCGTCAGAAGGATATGCAGTCGCATGATCAGGAGATACAGACAGAGACGAATTCGGGGAAAATCAAAGCACGTATGTCGGAATCCATGGAGTTAAAGATGACGCGTGAGCGGAATTCCGGCGTGCCAGACGATCCACTGACCGGTGTCCTGCAGGGAGAAGAAAGAACAACCTTCCTTCATGCAGCGGCAACGGATGAGGATGTCACCGATGTTCTGACCTCGAACGGAAATCCGAGAAATACCGGACAAGGGCGTGATGCAGACGGTGAAGAGGTAACCAGTATCCTGCATGCCTCCTCCATGGAACAGACACCGATCCGCGATCAGGCGGCAGGTAGCGGAGATGAGAAGACCACAGTCTTGACCACCGGCAATAATCGGGAGATCATAGCAATTCCGGATGAGGTCGTCCAAGAGAGTGGTAAGATTGTTCAGATATTGGAATTGATTGTTGTACATACCGAAGAGATGGTTGGATAGAAAGGATGGGAGATTATGAGATATAGAATGAAAAAGGAAGTTAAGAGTGTATTGGCATTTGCTATGGCAGTCCTCCTGTCGTTATCCCCACTTGGCGGTATGCGGTGGAGCATGGAGAAGGCGCATGCTTTGGACGCGGCACTTGATTACTATGATGAAAATAGTCTTTGTATTTATGGAAATGAGGATGATAGAACTAGTCAAAGTAATAAAATTGAGGGTATTGATTCACTAGATGGTGATACACCTTATTACATTACAATTGGTATTAAGACTGAATATCAGGCTGTTCTGGGCACAACACCTGTTAATATGACTCGAACAGGAGCACAAATTAAGGCTCATGACTATGGAACACTATCCACGAATACCGATGTTACCTTGATGATTGAAAGTACGACTGCTACTGTGACCGGGGTAACCATGGGGGAGGATCCGCTTGGAGGAAATCAGACAAATGGTTATACAATTCCTTCCGGGCATAATTTGGATGACTCCAATATCACCATTACCTTCACTGCGAATCCGTATTATGATTTTACAAACAGCGGCGCAACGGCTACTACAGAGTTCGTTGACGATAACAAGGTATGGAAATATTCTACGACGGATATAGCGGCAGTAGGGAACTCTACTGTTGCACTGAACGGTGTTGCAGGAGATACTTTTACAGTTACCATGACAAACATTGCCACAGTAACTCCGTCAAACGAGAGCTATATCTTTACTGCAAATAGTAAATTTTATAAGCCACTTAGCGGTGATACATATAACCTGACGATTACACCGACTGCCGGTTATGTATTGACATCGGTAACATGGACAGAGGATGGCTCAGATAGGACAGCGGATAATCTTCCGACAACTGCAGGTGAAGCATATAATATGACGATTACCTCAAATACAGGTAATATTAATGCTGTTGCTCAGCTTGCACTTGATACGCCAACGGATAGTGCTATTCAGTCAGCGGGAACGAAGGATAGGAATAAGTGGTATACTTCAACCGGTCTGGATGCGTATCAGAATGTAAAGAGGGCGAATGATGTTCCTCCTACAGGTTATACCAGCGACGGTTATTCTCTCCAATATGCGATCAGCGACAATGAAACCGCGCCTACAGATGGCTGGACTAACATGGGGGAAACCTTGAATGTTGCATCTTTTAATGTTGGAGCAGATGCAAGCGGGACGAAGTATCTGTTCCTCCGGTATGGAAATGATAGCAGACATGGAGATGTTTCTGCTGCAATCCCAATCCAGATTGATAACCGTAAGCCGGTGTTTGAAGAAACTTTGGCAGTTACGAACGCCAACACGAAAACGGTTGAAGGTCAGACACAGTATTGGGGCAAGACTAATGTAACACTGACGATTCCGGTAACGGATTCGGACAGCGGGTTGAAGACGGTGCAGTATGCCTTTACAGATGATAATGTAACTGATCCCGGTACACTTACTGATCTTGATCTTAATGCGTCAAATCCCTATAGCATATCCTATGAAATTACTGATAAAAAAGCATATTTGTATGTTAAAGCAACGGATAATGTTGGCAATTCCGATGTGAAATATTACAGTCTCAGCAATATTCACTTTGACAAGCAGGATCCGAATGTACCAGAGGAAGGGACGACGATTAAGTATTACTCCTCCTATTCTGCAGCGGATCCGACATCGAATGTTGAGATTACAGATTTGTCTGCCTTCGCTAAGTGGCAGCCGAAAAGGATTTATGTAGCTGTAACTCCATATGATTCGGCAAGCGAGGATGCGACCGATGGTACAGAGGTTTCCGGAATTAAAGAGGTAAAGCTGACCTTGTCGGACGGAACGGTAGAGACGGTCACTGCGGCGGATGCAGAAAACAACTATGTATTTGTATTAACGGATGGTCAGCATACGATCACGAAGATCGAAGTATTTGATCATGCCGGTAATTCTTCGACCCAGAGCCTTGGCAGAACGATCAAGGTTGATGAGACCGGTATTACGGATCCACAGGTAGTGCTGCAGCCAGATCAGACAGCATATAAGAGTGTGTTTGATGTGAATGCGATCGCGAATTCGCTGTCCGGAATTAAGGAAGTAACCTATGTGTATCGTGAGAACGGTGTAGAGATTACAGGTTCTAAGCAGGTATATACAGGAACGGATATCAGTGCCAGCGGTGTAATCTATCAGGTGCTGGCGCAGGCGCCGGAAAGTCTGCTGGATCAGAAGCGGGAGCTTACCGTACTCGTAACCTTTAAGGATGCCTGCGACAGAACGGTTACAGTAGAGTCTAATGTATTCTCCTATAATACGAAGGGCTCGGAGATCGCATTTGAGAATACGGATAGCGCGTGGAAGGCTGCGGATATTGAAATCCCGATCCATATTAATGATATTACAGGAATCGAGTCGGTTACGATATCTGTGAATGATACGCCGGTAGATGCTGTGAGAACGTCTGTGACAGATACTTCGGAGGCATATACCTATACATTGACCGAGAATTCACCAAGCACCGGAACGAAGGTGTCCGTATCCGTTGTGAATCGTGCAGGGGATACAACCTTAAGTGAGTTCTTGTATCGTCTGGATAAGCAGGTACCGGTCGTAACCTTATCCGGCATCACGAATGACAGCAAGAATCATGCTGATCAGACACTTACGATCGGCTTGGATGAGAATATCTGGAATGAGATGACGGTAACGGCCGTTGCTTCCAGAACGATGGATGGAACGAAGCATGACATTGATCTTGGTGCCATTACCGCACAATCGAGCAGTTATTCCATCGAGAAGTTATTTGCGGAGGAAGGTATCTACGATATTCAGATCACCGCGAAGGATGCGGCCGGGAATACGGATCAGAAATCGATCCATTTCCTGATCGACAAGACGGCTCCGATCGTTGATTTCAAGAATAAGGACGGCAATTGGACGAATCAGGATATTTCGGTTCCGATTCAGGTGACGGAGGGCTTGTCCGGACTTGGAAGTATTGTAATTACAGAAAATGGAAATGAGATTACACCGACGGTGGTGAATGAGACGAAGTCAGAGCGGAACTATATATTCACACTGACCAATAATTCACCGGAGGCCGGAACGAAGATCGTTGTAACGGCGACGAATGAAGCAGGTGTCACATCGACCACGGAATATACCTATCGATTGGATAAGCAGGCACCGACCCTGAATTTATCCGGTGTTATCAATGGTAATATATATAACATCAATCAGTCCGTAACTGTCCGTGCAGAGGATAATATCTGGACGGATATGAAGCCTGTCGTGATTACTGCGACAAGATTGTTGGATGGCGTTACCACCGAACAGGATCTTGGAAGCTTTGCAATGAATAGTGCGTCTACTTCGAACAGCCGAAGCTTTACGGAGGATGGTGTCTATCAGGTGACTGCGACGGCAACGGATGCAGCCGGTAATCAGACGGTGCAGACTATTGGCTTTACCTTGGATAAGACGGCGCCGGTTCTTTCAATCTCCGGTACTCCGGATGGATCCTATAATGGCAATCCGGTAACGCTGAACTTTGCAGCCGTTGAATCCTTCTATGAGACGGATAATGTTACGATCAGTGTGGAGCGTAAGTATGAAGGCTCTACCTATTCCAGCAGAGTGAACTTCGTGAATACGGCGAAGAATTCCAACGTCAGCAATACCTTTGCTACGGATGGAGAATACACGGTCGTTATGACGGCAACGGATCGCGCCGGTAATACGGCAACAGAGCAGACCCTTCATTTTACCCTGGATGTAACGGCACCGGCAATATCAGTCATCGGAACGAAGGATTATCTGGTAACGAAGGATAAGGTATCCATCCAGTTCTCTGTAACGGAGTCGTATTATGAGACGAATCAGGTGCGGATTACGGGAACCAGAAAGGATACAGACGGTAAGCAGACAAATCTGAATATCGAGGGCTGGGCTAATACGGGCAAGACCAGTTCCTTATCACAGGAATTTACCGAGGACGGATATTATACGATTACGATAGAATCGACGGACCGCGCCGGTAACAGACGTTCGGAAACGATTCATTTTACGATCGATACACAGCCACCGGTCATTGCGGAGCTTGGTCAATATAACGGTAAATATCTTAAGAAGTTTGTTTTGGAGGAGACGTTGGAGGATCTGATCTCTGAGCTTACTTCTCCTACGGTTAAGATGACTCTGAACGGTTCGGTATATGACGGTAGAGAGATTACGGAGGACGGTAAATATACCCTGATCATCGAGGTTACGGACGAGGTTGGCCTGACGACGACCAGAACGGTGGAATTCATTATTGATAATACGGCGCCGAAGGTTATTTTTGCCGGCGTACAGGATGGCAAGACCTATACCGATCCGATCCGGCTGAATATCACGCTGGAAAATGAGAATGATACGATCGACAGTATTACGATCAATAATGAACAGCAGGATATGCAGGGAAAGACCTCGTATGATTATGCGTTTAACAACTTTGATGATTATATCGTGACGGTATATACCAGCGATGAAGCAGGCAATACCAACAGCCAGACGATCAGTTTCCGTTATGCGGAGCATACGACGACCAGTTATCTGTGGATCTTCATTGCGGCAGCAACGGTTGCGACCGGTCTGATCATCGGTCTTATCGTTGTAGGAGTCAGAAAGAAACGCGGTTAGTATACAGATATTGGATCGTACCTGACATAGAATTTGGTGTGGATCTCGTATCTGACATAGATTTTGATGTTTTAGGTCATAAATGCATACGAACGCTCATATCTTATTAATAGGACAAAGAGTAAGATAGGAAAGGCGGAGTATGGCATGGCGAAGACAACGAAGATCCTGGAAGTGATCAAATATCTGGTGGTCATATACATCATCACGGGAGTGGCGCTTGCGGCATTGGCATTTGTGATCTACAAATGGAATCTGCCGGAGAACATAGTGAATATTGTGATCCTGGCAATATACGCAGCTGCAACCTTTATCGGTGGATTATTGATCGGGAAACGGATGCAGGAGAGGAAGTTCCTGTGGGGACTGATCTTAGGTGCCTGTTACATATTGATCATATATGGAGTGTCCCTGATCTTAAGCGCCAGCTTGAATATGGTATCTACGACCGGAATTCTGGCGGCTGTCTTAAGTATCGCGGGCGGTCTGCTTGGCGGGATGTTAAGCTGAGAGCCGAAAAATGTTTTTTCTTGCATGATATAGGGAAGTGTGATATGATATTACGAGCTATGAATTAGGCGGTAATGACAGGAATGTATAGGCTTGCAGAGATCTTCCGGGGTTATGCCGGTAAGATGTTGTAAGAATATACATGATATATAAGGAGGAAGTTCAATGAAACACGTAAAGACCTTGACAAATAAGACGATGAAGGAGACCATGAAGAATGGCGGCTGCGGCGAGTGCCAGACCTCTTGCCAGTCAGCATGTAAGACCTCTTGTACAGTAGGTAATCAGACCTGCGAGAACAAGAGATAGTGAACAGATAGGATTACGTATGTGAGGGAGAGGACTGCGGATCAGGCTGTCCTCTTCTCCCATTGTATACGCAGATAAGCGGAGCACCGTTATGGTACATCAATATAAGAATAATGGCTATAATATCGTAATGGATGTCTGTAGTGGAGCCGTCCACGTCGTCGATGATATTACCTATGATGTTATAGCAGTATATGAGGATCATAATCAGCATAAGCTGCCTACAACTCTTGCTGATCTGGTAAGTCAGCTGCCGGAGTATCCGGAGGAGGAGCTTAACGAAGCATTCGAAGAGGTTGAGTCCTTAAAGGAAGCCGGCGAGTTGTTTGCCGAAGATATTTATCAGGACTTTGTCATGGATTTCAAACGTCGTAAGACGGTGGTTAAGGCACTGTGCCTTCATATCGCTCATGATTGTAACCTGGGATGCCGGTATTGCTTTGCCGAGGAGGGCGAGTATCATGGCGACCGGTCGCTGATGAGCTTTGAAGTCGGTAAGCAGGCATTGGATTACTTGGTTGCGAATTCCGGAAACCGCAGGAATCTTGAGGTGGATTTCTTTGGTGGCGAGCCGACCATGAATTTTGAAGTGGTGAAGCAGCTGGTAGAATATGGAAGAAGCATTGAGGAAGAACATAACAAGAACTTCCGATTTACACTGACGACCAATGGAATTCTGTTAAATGATGAGATTATGGAATTCGCTGATCGGGAGATGGCGAATGTTGTATTAAGTATAGATGGCCGGAAATCTGTCAATGATTATATGCGGCCTGCAAGGAACGGCAAGAGCACCTATGACATCATTGTTCCGAAGTTTCAGAAGTTTGCGGAGCTTAGGAATCAGACTGATTATTATGTGCGGGGAACCTTCACACATTATAATCTGGATTTCTCACAGGATGTTCTTCATCTGGCAGATCTGGGCTTCAAACAGATCTCCGTGGAGCCGGTGGTGGCACCGCCGGAAGAGGATTATGCGATCCGGGAATCCGATCTTCCGCAGCTGATCGAGGAATATGATAAGCTGGCGAAAGAGATGGTAGAACGTGAGAAGCAGGGGAAAGGATTTCATTTCTTTCATTTCATGATCGATTTTTCACAAGGACCGTGCGTGGCCAAGCGGTTGTCCGGCTGTGGTTCGGGGACTGAGTATTTGGCAGTAACGCCTTGGGGAGACCTGTACCCCTGTCATCAGTTTGTAGGACAAGAACAGTTCCGGCTCGGAGACGTGTGGAACGGGATTGATAATCCTGAGGTCCGGGATGAGTTCAAGCTGTGTAATGTCTATGCGAAGGAGAAATGCAGGAATTGCTTTGCAAGATTCTATTGCAGCGGCGGATGTGCTGCCAACTCCTATCATTTTCACGGCAGCATTCTGGATGCGTATGATATAGGATGTGAACTGCAGAAAAAGCGAATTGAGTGCGCGATCATGTTAAAGGCCGCACTGGCAGATATAGAGGAAAAGGAGAACGATAAAGATGAAGAATAAAAAGGTAGGCAGTGTGCTGACGCTTGTATTATTCCTGCTGCTGACAGCCGGTATTGTATATGTAGATATTTTCGGATTACTTGGTTCCGGCAAAGCAGAGGATATTACTCTGGGTCTGGATCTGGCAGGTGGTGTTAGTATCACTTATGAAATCGCCAATAAGGATGCGACCACGCAGGAGATCGATGATACGATCTACCGTCTGCAGAAGCGTGTAGACAGCTACAGCAGTGAGGGTGTTGCTTATAAGGCAGGCGATAACCGGATCGCAGTAGAGATCCCGGGTGTTGAGAATGCAGATGAGATCTTAGAAGAGCTGGGTAAGCCGGGTAATCTGATGTTCTTGGATCCGGAGAATTATCAACTGTTTGCAAGTGGGGCAGAAGAATATGAGACGGTGCTTACCGGTGCGGACATTGTATCGGCAGATCCGAGAATTGATACCTCCAGCGGTACGAACGAATATGTGGTAGCCTTGGAGCTTGGCGAGGAAGGAACCAAGCGGTTTGCAGATGCAACCTCTGCGAATGTCGGCAATCCGATCTATATTATCTATAACAACGAAGTTATCAGTTATCCGAAGGTAAATGAAGCTATTACAACCGGTTCCTGCGTGATCAATGGTATGGCGGATTATGATGAGGCCAATACGCTGGCCACCACGATTCGTATAGGTGCACTTCCGTTGGAGCTTACGGAATTACAGTCGAATATTGTAGGTGCGCAATTAGGACAGGATGCTGTCCGGACGGCACTTCTTGCCGGTGTGATCGGTCTGATCTGTGTGGCGATCATCATGATGGTTGTATATCGGTTCCCTGGTGTGATCTCTGTATTGGCTTTGGTTGCTTATACAGCACTTACGATCCTGTGTTTGAATCTGTTTGATATCACGCTGACACTTCCGGGTATTGCAGGTATTATTCTTTCCATTGGTATGGCGGTGGATGCGAATGTCATCATTTTCACGCGTATTAAGGAAGAGATTACAGCAGGCAAGAATGTCAGACAGGCTGTTCAGGGCGGTTTCCACAAGGCATTATCCGCAATCCTGGATGGTAATATCACAACCTTGATTGCAGCGGCAGTGTTATGGTGGAGAGCAACCGGTTCTGTAAAGGGCTTTGCACAGACCCTTGCACTTGGTATCATTCTTTCCATGTTCACCGCGTTGGTGATTACAAGAATGCTCTTGAATGCCTGCGTAGAGTTTGGAGCAGAGAATCCGAAGTTCTATGGTACCGTGAAGACGAGAGCGAAGTTTGATTATGTGAAGAATAGTAAGCTGTGTTTTATTATTTCCTGTGTTGTGATCATTTTGGGACTGGTATTTCTTCCAATCAACAAGTCGAATGCCAATGTTGGACATGTCCTGAACTTCAGTATGGAGTTCATGGGTGGTACTTCTATCACTGCAGACTTTGACAAGTACTACAGTCTGGAGGAGGCAGAAGCACAGATCATTCCGGTGATTACCGATGCGACCGGAATCTCCGCAGCAGATATTCAGTTACAGAATGTACAGAATTCGAATTCCATCGTGATCAAGACAACCCTGATGAATCAGAGCCAGAGAGAAGCGGTTCAGGATGCGTTGGAGTCGAACTTCACGGTTACGAATATGGAGATCGACAGTATCAGCTCTACCATCAGTAATGAGATGCAGAGAGATGCGATCTTTGCGGTAGCATTGGCAGCAGTGCTCATGCTGATCTACATTGCAGTGCGGTTTAAGGATGTGCGGTTTGGCGCCAGTGCGGTGCTTGCCCTGATCCATGACGTTATGTTTGTATTTACCTTATATGCCGTTGCCAGATTATCCGTTGGTAATACCTTTGTTGCCTGTATGCTGACGATCGTCGGTTATTCGATCAACGCTACGATCATTATCTTCGACCGTATCCGTGAGAACTTGGGAGTCATGGATATTAAGAAGGTTGATCTGAAGGAAATCGTGAATACCAGTATATCACAGACCTTTACCAGAAGTATCTATACCAACTTAACAACCTTTGTTATGGTATTGGTATTGTACATTGTGGGTGTGTCTGCGATCAAGGAGTTCGCGCTGGCGCTTATGGTCGGTGTATTGGCAGGTACGTATTCGTCCATCTGCATTACCGGACCATTATGGTACTACATGCGGACGAAGATCGGCAAGAAGGATGATGTACAAAGTACGGGTGGCGGCAAGTCGTCGAAGAAAGAGAAGAAGAGTTCTGAACCAAAGCCACGTGCACAGGTATAGAGAATATATAAGGCTGCTTGGAGGGGTCCGGGCAGCCTTTCTGTTATGATTACATGAGGATAAATGGATGAAAGAAAAATGGATGGTATATAATAAGCGGGCGGATTTTCAGGCGCTTGCGGAACGGTTCTCGATCGATCCGGTCATTGCGCGGATTATCCGGAACCGCGATTATACAACAGAAGAAGAATTCGATCAGTACTTAAATGCCAAGAAGGATCTGTATGATCCCCATCTGATGAAGGATATGGACAAGGGCGCGCAGCTGATGAAGGACGCGATCGACCGTAAGGATAAGATCCGGATCATCTCGGATTATGATGTGGATGGCGTTATGTCGAATTATATCCTGTATCAGGGCTTGTCGCTATGCGGTGCCGACGTGGATTACCGGATTCCGGACCGGATCGCAGACGGTTACGGTATGAATGAGGGCATGGTGCGGGAGGCTTATGATGCGGGTGTTCGGACGATCATTACCTGCGACAATGGAATCGCGGCGCTGCTTCCGATTGCATATGCCAAGAATCTGGGCATGACGGTAATCGTAACGGATCATCATGATGTGCCATTTGAATATGATGAGGATGGGCGCAAGGAATATATTCTGTCTTCGGCAGATGCTGTGATCGATCCGAAGCAGGAAGACTGTAAATATCCATTTAAGCAGCTCTGCGGAGCCGGCGTTGCATATAAGTTCATGCAGGTCTTATATCCGTTATTCGGTATAGACGCAGCAGAGACAGAGAAATTCATAGAATATGTGGCGATGGCAACGATCTGTGATGTCATGGATCTAAGAGGTGAGAATCGGGCGCTGGTACGATGGGGATTGGAAGAATTATCCCGTACCGGCAATCTGGGACTTCGGGCATTGATAAGGTTGAGTGATCTGGGAGATAAGAAGATCCAGTCCTACCATGTAGGCTTCATTCTGGGACCTTGTATCAATTCCACCGGTCGTCTCGAGAATGCAAGAGTCGCCATGGAGCTGTTATTTGAGAATAATTATGATGTCGCGCTGGAACGGGCGGCAGAGCTGAAATCGCTGAATGATACCCGGAAAGCCATGACCGAGCAGGGTGTGGAAGCTGCTGTTACGCAGATAGAGGAAAGCACGCTGATCGACGATCATGTATTGGTGGTCTATCTTCCGGGTACACATGAGAGTCTTGCCGGGATTATTGCCGGAAGAATCCGGGAACGCTATTATCGACCGACCCTGATCGTGACCGACGCAGAGGACGGGGAGCTGAAGGGATCGGGCCGCTCCATTGAAGGCTATAATATGTTTGAGGCATTGACGGAATGCAAGGATCTCCTTACCAAGTTTGGCGGACATCCGATGGCGGCAGGCTTCTCTCTGCAGGCGAGAGATCTGGATTATCTGCGGCATAAGCTGAATCTGCTCTGCGAACTGACCGAGGATGATCTGACGCCGAAGCTGCATATTGATATGGAGATGCCGATCGATTATATCCGATTTGATCTGATCGAGCAGTTAAATGCATTGGAACCATTTGGGAAAGGCAATGAGAAGCCTTCCTTCGCACAGAAGCATTTGAGTGTCCGTTCGGCACGGGTTATGGGTAAGAACGGGAATCTGCTGAAGCTGCAATTGGAGAGCGAGACCGGGGCCCAGATAGAAGGAATCTATTTTCAGGTAGAGGAATTCATGGATAACATTAAGGAATGGTTTGGCGAGACGGAATGGGATCAGATGATGAAGGGGTGGCTGAATCATGTGGCGCTGGATGTTGTATATTATCCGTCGATCAATGAATTCAATGGAATGCGTGCATTACAGATTGTAATTAAAAGCTATCAGCCCTCAATTATAGAATAGTTTCTTGATTTTTTCGGTTGATATCACTATACTTAACAGTATAATTCGTGGAAATCATGGTTATATAAGATGGATAGATGATACCGAATGTATAGATGAAGTACGAAATGTGGTGATGGAATGGATAAGGATCTCACACAGAATATGGAACTTCAACAGAATAATGAGGAACATGCAGATACACAGCAGGCACTGACTGGTGCGATTCAGGAAATCGTATTTCCGAATATGCAGCAGCCTTTGGTCGGCGGCGCCAATGTCGGTAGAAAGCGGGAGATGAATCTCTCTACACCGGCTGATTTTACGTCTCCGGATGAGCTATATGAGGCATTGATCCGGCAGATCCATATCTATCATCCGTCTACGGATGTCAGTATGATTGAGAAGGCCTATCATGTGGCCGACAAGGCGCATGAGGGACAGAAGCGGAAGTCTGGAGAACCTTATATTATCCACCCGCTTTGCGTTGCCATCATTCTGGCAGAATTGGAAATGGATAAGGAGACCATTGTTGCCGGTATTCTTCATGATGTGGTAGAGGATACGGTTATGACCAGTGATGAGATCGCGCGGGAATTCTCGCCGGAGATCGCACTCCTGGTAGATGGGGTTACCAAGCTGACCAAGTTGAACTTCTCACAGGATAAGCTGGAGCTTCAGGCAGAGAACCTTCGGAAGATGTTCCTTGCCATGGCGAAGGATATCCGGGTTATCATTATTAAGCTTGCCGACCGTCTGCATAATCTTCGAACGATGCAGTATCAGTCTCCGCAGAAGCAGATCGAGAAGAGCCGCGAGACCATGGATATCTATGCGCCGCTCGCGCACAGGCTCGGTATTTCCAAGATCAAGGTGGAATTGGACGACCTTTCTATGCGCTATCTCATGCCGGATGTCTACGAGGATCTGACCAGACAGATCAATGAGCGTATCACGGAACGGGAAGCATTTATTAATAAAATCGTTGCAGAGGTCAGCAATCATATTAAGAATGCGGGAATCGAGGCCGAGATCGACGGCCGCGTGAAGCATTTCTTCAGTATCTATAAGAAGATGATCAATCAGCATAAGACCTTGGATCAGATCTACGATATCTTTGCCGTCCGGATCAAGGTGGACAGCGTACGGGACTGCTATGGCGCGCTGGGTGTCATTCATGAGATGTACACGCCGATCCCGGGACGATTCAAGGATTATATCGCTATGCCGAAATCCAACATGTATCAGTCCCTGCATACTACCCTGATCGGACCGTCCGGACAGCCGTTTGAGATCCAGATCCGTACCTTTGAGATGCACCGGACTGCAGAGTATGGTATCGCGGCGCATTGGAAATATAAGGAAAATATGACAGGAACCGGTCAGGAGAAGGAAGAGGCGAAGCTGGCATGGCTCCGTCAGATCTTAGAGTGGCAGCAGGATACGGACGATAACCGTGAATTCATGAGCGCCATTAAGACGGACCTTGATCTGTTTGCAGAGCAGGTATATTGCTTCACGCCATCGGGAGATGTGAAGGTGCTTCCGGCAGGCTCTACGCCGATTGATTTTGCTTATCTCATTCATACGGCAGTTGGCAACCGCATGATCGGAGCGAAGGTGAACGGCCGGCAGGTGACCTTTGATTACCATTTGCAAAATGGGGATCTGGTAGAGATTATTACCTCGAAGATGGCGAATGGTCCGAGCCGGGACTGGCTGAATATCGTGAAGAGCACACAGGCGAAGACGAAGATCAATCAGTGGTTCCGTCAGGAATATAAAGAAGAGAATATTACACGTGGCAAAGAGCTCTTAAATGCTTATTGCAGAACGAAGGGAATCCAGTTAAGTGATTATACGAAGCCGGATTATATTGCGAAGGTGGTTGAGAAGTATTCCTTCCGGGATTGGGAGTCTGTATGCGCGGCAGTCGGGCATGGCGGCTTGAAGGAAGGGCAGGTCATGAACCGCCTGATGGAGGAATATGAGAAGGATCATTGTCAGCCGGTCAGCAACGATGAGCTTCTTGCCCAGATGTCCTCTGAGACCGCAGATATTACGCCGCGGCGCAGATCGGCACATGGCGGTATTATCGTCAAAGGAATCGATGATGTTGCAGTCCATTTCTCCAAGTGCTGCAGTCCGGTTCCGGGAGATCCGATCGTCGGCTATGTGACCAGAGGCAGAGGCGTATCCATTCATCGCAGTGATTGTATTAATATTAAGACCATGACCGATGATGAGAAGGAGCGTCTGATCGAAGCCGAGTGGCAGAGTCAGGATAAGACGCAGAATAATGTCTATGTAACGGATATCAAGATCTATGCGATCGACCGCCGGAATATCATATTTGATATCTCCAAGGTCTTCACGGAGTCCCTGATCAATGTGACCAGCATGACGCTCCGCACAAATAAGCATGGCAAGGCAACGGTCAATGTTGCATTTGAGATACACAGTGTCGATCAGTTGAATAAGGTCATTGCCAAGATCCGGAATATTGAGGATATTATTGATATTGAACGAACGATGGGATAGCAGGATGCTTTTGTTCCGGGATGGGATGCTGTTAATGGAATTGGCAATTCGGGGTGTGTCGGAGTAAGTCGGCATTCGGAATCCCGGTTGGAGAAGCAGGTAGGAGTAGAAGATGGAGAATTTAGTTGTTATAACGAATCCGCTTAGTTCGATGATGACGAACTGCTATACCGTGTATAATACGGACAGCCGCGAAGCGATCATCATCGATCCGGCGAGCAACGCCAGATTTCTGTATAATATGCTGGTGAATCAGCGGTTAAAATGTGTAGGAATCTTCCTGACGCACGGACATTTTGATCATATCGGCGGACTGGAGGAATTGTCCGAGCTGATCGGGCATAATGTGCCGATCTATGCCGCCGAGGAAGAGCTGGAGATCCTGCAGGATCCGAGAAAGAATCTGTCCTCCATGATGTCGGAGCAGATGATCACGGTGAAGCCGGATGTGCTGTTACAGGACGGGCAGAAGCTTGATCTGCTTGGTACGGTTATGACCTGCCTTCTGGTGCCGGGACATACGAAGGGCGGCATGGCATTTTATTTTGAAGAGAATGGGTATCTGTTCTCCGGCGATACGCTGTTTGCAAGAAGTGTCGGCAGATCGGATTTCCCGACGGGAGATGCGGAAACTCTGATCACCGCGATCAAGGAGAAGCTGATGGTGCTTCCGGATGAGGTAACGGTCTATCCGGGGCATAACGAGCGGACAACGATCGGAAGAGAGCGGGAGATGAATCCGTTCTTGAGTGCGTATTAAAGATTCTTTATTGTGCTAGTGACGATTTGTGTATATTCCACATGACTAACCGCGGACACGCTTTCGCTCGGTTGAGAACGTTGCGGTACTAAGGTGCTAAAAAACAGCACCTAAGTACCGACGTTCTCAAATGGTCCGCTCTAGCCATGTGATAATATACACAAATCTGTATACTGATAATTAAAAAGGATACTGAATACTTACGTTTTTGAATATTTAAATAAATGATATGATTTTATTACAGTATAATTTTGATTTGTATGAGAGTGATTTTCGGCAGATGATCCAGGCGTTTTTTTTCGGAGAACGGATCGTGACGGAAATGAAGGGGAAGGTAGTTAAAGAAGAGCAGGAAGCGCCTTTATTCGTGTTTGATGCATGGTTTGGTGACGGAACGGATCGGCTTGATGTGGAGGACACGGAGATGGCCGGGCAGAGTGATCCGGCGTCTTTGGAGCCTGGTGAGATCATCATGCGGATTCTTGTGGATGGAGTGTGTCAGGCACAGGAGCGTGTGATCTGCAGATACCGGAACCGGAAGGAGAGCCGGAATCAGGTGAAGGCGGCGACCTATCATCTGTTGTCCGGATATTCGGGAAGGACTCTTCCCTGGGGCAGCATGACCGGGGTGCGCCCGACGAAGTTCGCAACGTCTATGGCGGAGGCGGGATATTCCGATGAGGAGATCATTCGGGAATATGAGACAACTTATTTGACGACGAGACAAAAGGGAGAGATATGCTGTCTTGTGGCAAGGCGGGAGCAGGCATTATTGTCTCCTTTTCATTATACAGAGGAATACTGCCTGTATATCGGGATTCCATTTTGCCCAACCAGATGCTTGTATTGTTCCTTCGCGTCCTACCCGATGGATGCGTGCTCTGACCTTGTGGAACCTTATTTGCAGGCACTGACTAAGGAGCTTGATTATGCAGCGCAGGCATACCGTAATAAGCGGCTGGCAGCGATCTATATGGGAGGCGGAACACCGACAGCCTTAAGCGTTGACCAGCTTGCAAGGATCATAGAGCATGTATATGAGATCTTTGACACAACGTATGTGCGCGAATTTACCGTGGAGGCGGGACGGCCGGATTCTCTATCCGAGGACAAGCTTCATATGCTGCATGAGCACCCGGTGACACGGATCAGTATTAATCCGCAGACCATGAACGATGCCACACTGACACTGATCGGACGGGCACATACCTCCGGGCAGATCATAGAGACATACCGAATGGCCAGACGGATCGGGCTTGATAATATCAATATGGACATGATCGTCGGTTTACCTAAGGAAACCTTGACAGAGATCCGGCATACCTTAGATAGTATCAGGGAGCTTCGGCCGGACAGCTTAACGGTTCATAGTCTGGCGCTCAAGCGGTCGGCGGAACTGAATATTCAGATGCAGAAGTATCGGGACAGTATTACCGGAAGTACGGATGAGATGCTGACGGCGGCGGATATGACAGCGAAAGCACTCGGAATGGAGCCGTATTATCTGTACCGCCAGAAGAATATACCGGGGAATCTGGAGAATGTCGGATATGCAGTGCCCGGAAAAGAATGTCTCTATAATGTCTTGATTATGGAAGAAAAAATGGATATTATAGCAGTAGGTGCGGGAACATCGACGAAGATGGTATATCCGGATGCAGTCGGCAGGATCGAGAACGTGAAAAATCTGGATGAATATATACGTAGAGTGGATGAGATGATCGCCCGAAAAGAGGCGGAATTCCGGAAAAAGCAAATACGGAGATAGGTGAGAATATGGATGATAAGAATAACGGAATACTGATAAATGCCGACACGGATTCTTTCCGTGATATTTTCGAAGGAGAGACGATCAATGAATATCTGAGTGAGGATTTCAGCGCGGGAATTGTTCATGCCATGTGCGTCAGCGATCTTGCCGGTAAGCTGGCAGAGGAGCTTAATCTTCCGGAGGATATGACGGAAGAAGTGAGACTCGCGGGCATGCTCCATGACATTGGTAAGTTAAAGATCAGTCCGTACATATATGGACGTAAGGAGGATGCCCTGCGAATCGAAGAGACCAGATATATCAGACGGCATGCAGAGCTTGGAGAACAGATTCTCCGGAAAGCAGGTTTTTCGGACTTTATCTGTGAAAGTGTATTGTATCATCATGAGAATTATGATGGCTCCGGATATCCATATAATCTTCGGGGAGATGAAATACCGATCGGTGCCAGAATCTTACGGGTATGCGATGTATTCGCAGCACTTATTTCCGATCGTCCATACCGTAAAGCCTTCGATATGGATACAGCAATGCATCTGCTTATCGACGAGGTTCGTCATTTTGACATGAAGATATTCCTTGCGTTCCAGAATGTGATACATACAGAAAGCACGATCCGGGAGATTGAAGATATCGAAGCACTGGATCATGCGGAAGAACGCTATGGAACTTGAAATGAGCATATGATATCTATGGCGGCATGAGAATATAGATTGTATGATTGTAAGACTATATGATCGGGCTGCTTACAGATACAAGGATAGATGGAGGATAATTATGACAATGAAAAAGAAGCCGGTAACCGGTATGAAGGATATTCTGCCAAGGGAAATGGAGATCCGGGATTATTGCATCGCATTGATCAAGGAAACCTACAAGACCTTTGGCTTTACCTCTGTGGAGACACCTTGTGTGGAACACATAGAAAACTTAAGCAGTAATCAGGGCGGAGAAAATGAGAAGCTGATCTTCAAGATCCTGAAGCGCGGCGAGAAGCTGAAACTATCCGAGGCAGAGACAGAAGCAGACCTGGTAGACGGCGGGCTCCGGTATGACCTGACACTGCCGCTTTCCAGATATTATTCCAATAATGCCAATGACCTTCCGAGTCCATTTAAGGCGTTGCAGATGGGCAATGTGTGGAGAGCGGATCGACCGCAGCGGGGACGGTATCGTCAATTTATGCAATGTGATATCGATATCCTAGGCGAACCTTCGTATCTGGCAGAGATCGAGCTGATCCAGGCGACCACAACTCTGCTTGGCAAGCTGGACTTCCATAATTTCACGATCCGTATCAACGACCGCAGGATCCTGAAAGCGATGGCAGCATACAGCGGATTTGAAGAGAAGGATTATGATACGGTCTTTATTATTCTGGATAAGATGGACAAGATCGGACTGGACGGAGTAGAGTCCGAACTGCTTGAAGCGGGCTATGAAAAGGATTCTGTCGATAAATATCTGGAACTCTTCCGGATCGTGACGAATGATACCGCCGGAATCGCCTTGCTTAAGGACAAGCTTCAGGGATTCTTAGCTCCGGAGATAGCAGAGGATCTGACTACGATCATTGCCAGCGTCGAGCGGGTGAAGAGCGCGGATTTCAAGATGAGCTTCGATCCGACTTTGGTGCGTGGAATGTCTTATTATACCGGACCGATCTTCGAGATCTCCATGGATGAATATGGCGGATCGGTTGGCGGCGGCGGCCGTTATGATGAGATGATCGGGAAATTCACCGGTCAGAATACCAGTGCCTGTGGGTTCTCAATCGGATTTGAACGGATTGTCATGCTGCTGTTAGAGCGGGATTACAGGATTCCGACAGCGGGAACGAAGGTCGCATACCTGATCGAGAAGAATATGCCGGAGGACAAGCTGATGGAGATCTTCGAACAGGCAGGCGCAGAGCGTGCAGACGGCAAGCAGGTCAATATCGTGATGATGAAGAAGAATAAGAAGTTCCAAAAGGAGCAGATGATGAGCGAAGGGTATGAGGAATTCAAGGAATTCTTTGTTGATAAGATATAGAATCAGGAGGATGTTGAGATGGCAGAGTCTATGAAGGGCTTAAAGAGGAGCCATAGATGTGCGGAATTAAGTAAGAGTAATGTTGGTGAGCAGGTAACGGTCATGGGCTGGGTGCAGAAGACAAGGAACACCGGCGGCTTGATCTTTGCGGATCTGCGTGACCGCAGCGGGATCCTGCAGATCACCTTTAATAGTGAGAAGATCGGAGAGGAAGCATTTAACAAGGCATATAAGCTCCGTAGTGAATTCGTGATCGCTGTGACCGGAACCGTTGTTGAACGGGAGGGCGGTGTGAATCCGAATCTGGCAACCGGTGAGATCGAGGTGCTGGCAGAGACCTTAACCGTGCTTTCGGAAGCAGAGACACCACCATTTCCGATCGAGGCAGAGAGTAAGACGAAGGAAGAGCTTCGGTTAAAATATCGTTTTCTGGATCTTCGCCGTCCGGATATTCAGGCGAATCTGATGCTTCGGAGCAAGGTATGTATGCTGGCGCGTACTTTCCTTGCAGAGGAAGGCTTCTTGGAGATCGAGACACCGATGTTGACCAAGTCTACACCGGAGGGCGCCAGAGATTATCTGGTTCC
>CACZRT010000112.1 GCA_902783585.1 uncultured Lachnospiraceae bacterium
ATCAGGAGTATGAAGGCTATGAAGAATTTTCTGGTAGTAGCGAATACAACCAAAGATGAGAACCTCTCGATTGCCGGAAAAGTGCAGGATTATCTGATGGAGCACGGCGGACAGGCACGTATCGTAGAGAATGCAGAGCATATTCCGGAGCAGGGAGATTATGAATGTGTCATTGTCTTAGGCGGAGACGGCACCATGCTTCGGGCGTCCAGACATCTTGCCGGTCAGGATATTCCGATGATCGGAATGAATCTCGGCACGGTGGGATTTATGGCAGAGATGGAGCTTGCCAATATGGAGAGCGCGCTTGACCGTCTGATGAAGGAGGATTACCGGATCGAGGAACGCATGAACTTAACCGGCAGGATCTATCATCAGGGAGAAGTGATCATGGAGTCTACGGCACTCAATGATATCTGTATCTCCAGAGCCGGATATCCCCGTATTATCTGTCTGAAGATCTATGTGAATCAGGAGCTGCTGGATATCTATGAAGCCGATGGGGTTGTAATTGCCACTCCGACCGGTTCGACAGCTTACAGTCTGTCTGCAGGCGGACCGATCGTCAGCCCGAGGGCGAATCTGATCCTGATCACACCGGTGGCACCGCATTCCCTGACCAGTAAATGTGTTGTCTGCTCTGCCGGGGATGAGATCGAAGTGGAGATCATTCGTAAGCGGAAAAGCCGTCAGGAGGAGGCGTTGGCAACCTTTGACGGAGAAAAATATACAGAATTAGAGCCTTCTGACCGTATTGTGATCCGGAAGGCAGACCATACGACGAAGCTGATCCGTATGGAGGAGCAGGGCTTTTATGAGGTGCTGCGGAGAAAGCTTTCCAGATAACAGTTGATCAGGAAGCTTCATTCGGAGCAGCCAACAGCGAATAAGCGGGTTATTATAAAAAACGGAGTATGAGTAATCAAAGGAATCTATAGATATGAAATCAGCGAGACAATCTAAGATTATTGAATTGATAGAAGAACATGACATTATGACGCAGGGAGAGTTGTCTGATTATCTGACGAAGGCGGGATTCCCCACAACGCAGGCAACGATATCGAGAGATATTCGGGAATTAAAGCTGACCAAGGTGACAACGGATAACGGGACGCCGAAATATGCCCTTATCGAGCCGCAGGAGACGGATATCTGGAAGAAGTACCGTCAGGTACTGGCGGCAGGAATCCTGACGATGGAGGCATCTGAGAATCTGATCGTGATCAAGACGGTGTCCGGTGTTGCCATGGCAGTTGCGGCTGCATTGGACAACTTAAATATCAATGGCCTGATGGGATGCATTGCGGGAGATGATACCATTTTCGCAGTTGCAAGGTCTAAGGATGCTGCGCCGAAGGTGATTGCCGGAATAGAGAAAGCTGCAAGTAGTTTGCAGGAGGAATAGGAATGTTACGGAATGTTCATATTAAGAATATGGCTCTGATCGAGGAGATCGAGGTGTATTTTGAAGAGGGCTTAAATATCATGACGGGTGAGACCGGCGCCGGTAAATCCATCATTTTGGGGTCCATTATGACCGCATTGGGCGGCAGTACCGGTAAGGATATGCTTCGGGAGGATGCGGAATACGGTCTTGTGGAATTGCTGTTTGAGATCCGCAATCCGGAAACGTATTCCTTATTAAAGGCGATGGAGCTTCCTGTCTCGGAGGAGAATGAACTGATCATCAGCAGACGCATCTATCCGAATCGGGCGGTCAATAAGATCAATGACGAGATGGTAACGGTAGGCAAATTAAAGGAAGCCGCCGGTGTTCTGATCGACATTCATTCCCAGCATGAGCATCAATCCTTACTTAAAAAATCCAATCATCTGCATATTCTTGACCGTTTCGGGAAGGATAAGATCGAGCCATGGAAGAATAAGACGGCAGAAGCCTATGATACATATAAGCGGCTTATGCAGGAGATGGACAGTCAGGCTGTGGATGAGGAAACCCGAAGAAGACAGCTGGATTTTGCAAGATTTGAAGTGGATGAGATCGAGAAGGCAGACTTAAGAGCCGGAGAAGAGGACGAATTAGAGCTTAAGTACCGTAAAATGGTGAATCATCGGCAGATCATGGAGGCAATCTCTTATGTGAAGCAGGCTTGTGGGTATGATATGCCGCAAAGCGCCGGAGAGTTGATATCCCATGCGCTATCGGAGATGGACAGGGCTGCCGGCTATGATGAGGATATGAAGGGGCTTTTCGAACAGCTTGCAACGATCGACAGTCTGTTAAATGATTTTAACCGTGAGCTGTCGGATACGATGAATGGGATCAGCTTCGATGAACAGGAATATCGGGAAATCGAAGCAAGACTTGATCTGATCCACAGCTTAGAAGCCAAATACGGAAAGACGATTGAGGACATTCTTGCTTATCGGGATGCGAAGCAGGCGGAGATCGACAAATATGAAGAATATGATGACTATATGAAGACACTTTCTGAGAATATTCAGAAGGCAAGAGCGGTCTATGATGAGAATGCAAAATCTTTAAGCATCTATCGGAAGCAGGAAGGAGAGAAGCTGGCATATATGATCCAGGAAGCGCTTAAGGACTTGAACTTTATGGATGTCCGCTTCCAGATGTTATTTGAACCGAAGGAGGAACCGGCAAGAGACGGAATGGACGATGCGTATTTCCGGATCTCGACCAATATCGGAGAACCGCTGAAACCGTTATGGGAGGTTGCATCCGGCGGCGAGCTTTCCCGTATCATGCTGGCGATCAAGTCCTGTCTGGCAGAGGAGGATTCTATTGAAACTCTGATCTTTGACGAGATTGATGTGGGAATCAGCGGACGGACCGCACAGATGGTATCGGAAAAATTATCCCGGATTGGAAGAAATCATCAGGTGATCTGTATCAGTCATCTGCCGCAGATCGCAGCAATGGCGGATGTGCATTACCGAATTGATAAGCAGGTCGAACATCAGAAGACGATCACCAGGATCGTGAAGCTGAATGAGGAAGAATCCGTTACCGAGATCGCGCGGATCTTAGGCGGCGTTGAGATTACGGATACGGTGCTTAACAGTGCTGCCGAAATGAAAGATATGGCAAAACGAACAAAAAAATACTAGAGGATTTTTTGTCAGAACGAAGACACTAGGTATAGAGTAACCTGGTGTCTTTTTTTAATATCGCAGATTCGCCGATAGGAAGGAGTCAGCAAAAGCTGACCGGCGGCTCGCGGAGAGTAGGAGATAGTATCTCCTGTTCGATTTGAGAAAGGAGCGGTCTAAGATGAAAAAGCAATGGATTCATTTTCTTATCATAAGTATGCTGATCCTTGCCGGCGGAGCGGGCTGGTATGAATATTATAAGATCGTGGTTCCGGAGGAGCTGACTGTCCGGTCCGGAAATCGGGAGCAGTTTGATCTGTCTATTCCTGCCCTGATCTATGAGGAGGACGGAAAACAGTGGTGTTCCCTGCTTCAGCCATTCTCCATGACAGCCGATCGGACGGGAACCTATGAAATGCAGGTGCGTCTATGGGGATTCATTCCGTTAAAGACGATTCAGGTTGTATCTGTAACCGAACATTATGCGGTTCCCTGCGGCTGCCCGGTGGGAATCTATATGAAAACCGACGGGATTCTGGTATTAGATACGGTCACGTTGATCGACAGCGCGGGAAATGAGGTGGCGCCAACGAAGGGAATCCTGCAGCAGGGAGACTATATTACAGCAGTTGATGATACAAGGATTACGGAGAAAGAGGAATTTGTGTATGCCGTGGAGCATAGTGAGGGGCAGAAGTTGGTCTTAACGGTCAGACGGAAGGGTGAGGAGATCCGTGTCGCATTTACACCGGCAGAGGTGACAAGAGGAATCTATAAGGCGGGCGTCTGGGTACGGGATGATATGCAGGGGATCGGAACACTGACTTATATCTCGGATGGAAGATACGGAGCTTTGGGACATGGTGTCAATGACGCAGATACGGGACTTCTGGTGGAAGCCTCCGAGGGCGAGCTTCATAAGGCAAAGGTGCTCGGCATTGAGAAGGGTGATGTAGGGAATCCGGGATCAGTCATGGGGAGTGTGGATTATTCGGACGACGGGCTGATCGGTTCCATTGATCATAATTCCGAGTGCGGGATCACAGGGCAGATCACTGATCTGGAGGAAGTATTGGCGGAGGTTGGCGAAGAGGTGCTGCCTATCGGCTACAAGCAGGATGTGCATACCGGTAAGGCGGGTATCTGGTCGAATGTATCCGGCGAGATGAAGGAATATGAGATAGAGATCACGGAGGTTCATATGGGCGGCGCCAATTCGACGAAGGGTCTGGAGCTAATCGTGACAGATCCGGAGCTGATCGGACTTACCGGCGGTATTATTCAGGGAATGAGCGGAAGCCCGATCATTCAGGATGGCAGGATCATCGGAGCGGTCACGCATGTTTTTGTGAAGGACCCGACCAGAGGATATGGCATATTCTTGGAGGAAATGATGTGAGGATGGTGAAAGCAGTTATGCACAAAGGACAGTGGATTTGTGGATGAATCTATGCACCGCACAGTTCGACACTGCGTCGAAGGAATGAGATTCAACAATATTCGTATCGAAAGAACAGAGATTAATGCGAAGCATAGAAAAAGAGGGGATTCTGCTGTCAATAATTGCGTAAGATACCCTCTTTTTTCCGGTATATGATTCAACTATAATTGCTAACGAAAGAGGAAAAATGACAAGGAATCCATAAATGGGACTTCTTTCTTAAGGAATGGATCAAAGGTAGGAGGAAAAGAAATGAATGTGACAAGAATTGCAATTGTAAACCATGACAAGACTGCGATTCGAAAGATGAGTGACACCTTGTGCAAGGAGGAACGGATCCGGATCACGGGGACAGCCAGTGATGGCAAAGAGGCTGTTAAGATGATCCGGGAAACCAGACCGGAGATCGTGATCTTAGATCTGATCATGCCGAACCTGGACGGGATCGGTATTATGGAGCAGGTGGATGCACAGGGTGGAAAAGAGAATAAGATCAAATATATTGTCGGTATGGCGAAGGGGCAGGAGCAGATGTTTCAGATGGCGGTCGACGGCCAGCCGGTAGTGGCGGTAGGACAACAGTATATGGAACATGAGCTGACCAACGCTTTACATATATTGAATGGCAGACGGGGCTTAAGCAGCTGGAAACGGGGAATGAAGAAGGCGGCGATTACCGTTACGGATACAGAGGACAAATTGGAACTGGTGGTGACGGATATTATTCATGATATCGGGGTTCCGGCTCACATCAAGGGATATCAATATCTTCGAAGTGCCATTTTGATGGCGGTCACGGATATGGATATCTTAAATTCCATTACCAAGCAGCTGTATCCGGAAATCGCGGAGATGTACGATACTACACCAAGCCGTGTCGAGCGAGCCATCCGCCATGCGATCGAGGTTGCCTGGGGACGCGGACATATGGATACGATCGATGAATTATTTGGCTATACGATCCATGCGGGTAAGGGGAAGCCGACGAATTCGGAATTCATAGCCCTGATCGCCGATAAGATCCGGTTAGATCAGAAGATCAAAAGTGCGTAAAGATTCTAAAAATAGAAAAAATGAGGAGAACATATTATGGAAACAACGAAAATGAAGGTGATGACTGCGGATCAGGATCTGTCCAGGGAACTGCAGAAGTATGATTTTATCTCACGCGATGAGAATATGGAGTTGATCGGAAGCTATCTGGACGGGGAGGAGTTGTATCAGGCGATCGTTACGAAGCAGCCGGATCTGGTCGTAATGGATGCCCTGCTTCAGTCTACGGACGGATTGGAATTGATGCGGAGAATGAAGGAAGAGCACCCAGAGATTACCACAAAATACATAGTGCTTACCACCATTGGAACGGAGAGCGTGATCGAAAGCGCATTTATGATGGGAGCCTCTTATTATATGCTGAAACCCTTTGACAGTCAGATATTAAAGAAACGAATGAAGCAGGTGGGAGGCTTTCCGGAGCAGCCGGAAGGAGAAGGAGTGGCAGAGCTTGGCGAGGACGCAATCTATGCGGAGGAACTGCATAATCTGGAGAGCGAGGTTACGGATATCATACGGGATATCGGAATTCCTGCCCATATCAAGGGATATCAGTATATCAGGGAAGCAATCTGTCTGACGGTAGAGGATCCGAATATGATGAATTATATTACCAAGCTGTTATACCCGACGATCGCGAAAAAATATAAGACAACCTCTTCAAGTGTGGAGCGTGCGATCCGTCATGCTATTGAGGTGGCGTGGAGCCGCGGCAAAATGGATGTCATTCAGGAATTGTTTGGCTACACGATCCATGCGGGCAAGGGAAAACCGACGAATTCAGAGTTCATAGCGTTGATCGCGGATAAGCTGAGACTGGAATTATAAGGATTCATAAGGAAATTGTAAAAAAACCATGATTCCTTATAATTTACAATTTCCATGATAAAAACCTGTTCCATTTGATGACGATTTATGCTATACTTTTTTCTAACAACTTGTACCGGGAGGGCTATTTTATATGAAGAAGGTTGCATATGTTGCATCAGAGTGTGTACCATTTATTAAGACGGGTGGTTTAGCAGATGTAGTCGGTACTTTGCCGAAGATGTTTGACAAGAATGAATATGATGTACGTATCATTATTCCGAATTATTTATGTATCCCGCCAAAGTATCGGGAGAAGATGAAGTATCTGACCAATTTCCAGATGGATATCGGATACCGGCAACAGTATGTCGGTGTCATGTATATGGAATACGAAGGCGTTCCGGTATACTTCATTGATAACGAGTATTATTTCAACGGTTTCACACCATATGGGGATGTGAAATGGGACATTGAGAAATTTACATACTTTTCCAAGGCGGCGCTTTCGATCCTGCCGGTGATTGGATTCCGCCCGGATATCATTCATTGCCATGACTGGCAGTCCGGTCTGGTTCCGGTATATTTGAAGACCTTATTTGCCGGTAATCCATTTTATCAGGGAATCAAGGCGATCATGACGATCCATAATTTAAAGTTTCAGGGTAATTGGGATGTTCCGACGATTCAGGGCTTGTCCGGACTTCCGTCTTATGTGTTTACTCCGGATAAGCTGGAATTAAATAAGGCGGCCAGCATGTTGAAGGGTGGTCTGGTATACTCGGATAAGGTAACGACAGTTAGTAACACTTATGCGTATGAGATTCAGACACCGGAATACGGAGAAGGTCTGGAGGGGCTTCTGTCAGCAAGACATAATGATCTGTGGGGAATTGTGAATGGTATCGATTATGATATCTACAATCCTGCGACCGATCCATTTATCTATAAGAATTATACGGTGAAGAACTTCAAGAAGGCGAAGGCAGAGAATAAGCGGAAGATGCAGGAGGAGTTCGGACTTCCGGTGGATGATAAGCAGTTCGTGCTCGGAATCATTTCCCGTCTGACCGATCAGAAGGGGCTGGATCTGGTAGACTGCGTGATGAACGAGATCTGTCAGGACGGCGTACAGTTTGTTGTACTGGGTACCGGCGAGCAGCGGTATGAAGATATGTTCCGGTATTATCAGGGCATTCACCCATATAAGGTATCTGCGAATATCTATTATTCGGATGAACGGTCTCATAAGATGTACGCAGGCTGTGATGTGATGTTAGTACCATCCCGGTTTGAGCCTTGCGGTCTGACTCAGCTGATGGCGCTTCGGTACGGAACGGTTCCGCTTGTGCGCGAGACCGGAGGTCTGAAGGATACAGTTGAGCCTTACAATGAATATGAGAAGACCGGTACGGGATTCAGCTTCTCGAATTATAATGCCCATGAGATGCTGCACACCATTAACTATGCAAAGGAAGTCTACTACAATGATAAGGACAGCTGGTATGGTATCATGGAGCGTGCGATGAAGGCAGATTACTCATGGCAGAAGTCAGCTGAGAAATATGAGGAGTTATACAATTATATTTAAGTATTAGGGAATACCTGTGACATGGAAGGATTGGAAGCCCTCACGAAAAACGCTGTCACGATTTTGGATTATTCTCATTTCGCTTATGGTGATTTTCTAAAAAAGCTCACTAACTCGCTGCGCTCAAACAGCGTTCGCTTTTTTGAAAATCAACCATTCGTTCTATGGAATAATCACAAAATCGACAGAATGTTTTTCTTAGAGGGCTTCCAATCCTTCCGTGTCGTGTAGTTGTTATGGTATATAGTTGTATTTATATGAGATTTGAATATTGAATATATCCGATATATTGGATATATCAGGTGTAATTTTGTCTGTAAATCTGCGGACATTAGAAGGGATATTGACAGGGAATAGGGAGAAGGTTCTCGATATGGCATTTGATGGGATTACGGTATCAAATATCGTATATGAATTACAGAATAAGATCATAGGCGGCAGGATATATAAGATCTATCAGCCGGAGCCGGATGAGTTGAATCTGATCATTAAGACTCCGGAGGGGAATTATCGTCTGCTGCTTTCTTCGAATGCAACGCTTCCTTTGCTCTATCTGACGACGGAGAATAAGAATAATCCGATGACGGCGCCGAATTTCTGCATGCTGCTCAGAAAGCATATCGGAAATGGACGGATCGTACAAATTGAACAGCCGCAGTTTGAGCGGATCGTGGTATTTACCATTGAGCATTTTGATGAGATGGGAGATCTGTGCCGGAAGAAGCTGATCATAGAGTTGATGGGGAAGTACAGCAATATAATATTCACGGACGATCAGGATCTGATCTTAGACAGTATTAAGCGGGTCGGATCCCAGATCAGCTCTGTGCGGGAGGTCCTGCCGGGGCGGTCCTATGAATTTCCACCGGATCAGGATAAGAGGAGTCCGTTTGAGGTGGATCGCGCCTTCTATGAAGATATTATGGTCTTAAAGCCGACATCCCTGGCCAAGATGATCTATGGTTCGATCACGGGCTTTAGTGCGCTGGTCGCCAATGAAATCTGTTACCGTGCCGGACTGGATGGAAGCAGCAGTACGGAAATCTTACGCGAAGGTTCCGATAGAAACGGAATGGAATCACAGCGAGAAGGAGCAGACAGAGACAACACGGGATCACAGCGAGAAGGAGCAGACAGAGACAGCACGGGATCACAGCGAGATGGAGCAGATGGAGACAGCGGCTTGGGATCACGATGCGGGGAGACCCGGGGATCGTCGGAAAAGGAGCGGCTATATGAGCAGCTGCAGGCTGTGATACAGGTGCTCCGGGAGCATCAGTACACCCCGGGAATCTATTATGATGCAGAGGGCAATCCGACAGAATATGCCAGCATTGAGCTTACCATGTATTCGGATGCCAGATGGGTACGGCAGGATTCTGTCTCGGAGACCCTGCAGGAATATTATGCGGCCAAGAGCCAGGTGACCCGGATCCGTCAGAAATCCTCGGATCTGCGTAAGATCGTTAGTACGATCCTGGAACGGACAGCCAAGAAGTATGATCTGCAGCGCAGTCAGTTAAAGGATACGGAAAAGCGGGATACCTACCGCATATACGGAGAGCTGATCAATACCTATGGATACGGGATAGAGGAAGGTGCTAAGTCCTTTACTGCCCTGAATTACTATACCAATGAAGAGATCGAGATCCCGTTGGATCCGACACTGACGCCGGCAGAGAACTCGAAGCGGTATTTTGCCAGATATAACAAGCTAAAGCGTACCTATGAGGCACTGACCGAACAACTCAGACAGACGGAGACGGAGTTATATCATCTGCGTTCGATCCAGACCTCCCTAGAGCTTACCTTAGAGGATTCCGATCTGGCGGATATCCGGCGGGAGCTTACCGAATATGGCTATGTGAAGTCGCATGGCTTTCAGAAGAAGAAGGAACGGGTCGTGAAAAGTAAGCCGTTTCATTACATTTCCTCTGACGGATATCATATGTATGTAGGTAAAAATAATTATCAGAATGAAGAGATCACCTTCAAGCTGGCCGGCGGGAATGATCTGTGGTTCCATGCGAAGCAGGCACCCGGTTCCCACGTCATTGTGAAGACGGAGGGGCATGAAGAGATTCCGGACCGTACCTATGAGGAGGCAGCGAGACTGGCAGCCTATTATTCCTCGGAACGGACAGGCTCTAAGGTGGATATTGATTATACCAGACGGTCGAATCTGAAGAAGACGCCGGGCGGTGCACCGGGCTTTGTAATCTATCATACGAATTATTCCATGACGATCGCGCCGGATATTCGCGGGATCGAAGAGGTAGAAGAATAATATTTGACTTTTGTCCCTGTTCTATTCTATAATAGAAAGGATTGTAAGGAATACCAAGGAGAAGGTCTATGATCTGTAGTATGACGGGGTTTGGGCGAAGTGAGACGATCAATGCGGATTACAAATTGATCATCGAAATGAAAGCCGTGAACCATAGATATAGTGAGCTTGGCATTAAGATGCCGAAGAAACTGAATATCTTAGAGGGTAATATCCGGACGCTTCTGAAGGAATACATCAGCCGCGGTAAGGTGGATCTCTACATTACCTATGAAGATTATTCGGAATCAAATATTAATATCAAATACAACCCGGAGATTGCCGGGGAATATGTGCAGTATATGCGTCAGATGGAGCAGGATCTTGGAATTCGGGATGATGTTTCCGTATCCAGACTGGCCATGTTTCCGGATGTATTTACCAGAGAAGAGCAGTCCTTAGATGAGGATGCATTATGGAAGCGGTTAGAAGCAGGACTTCGTACGGCTGCCGAGCAGTTTGTGGAATCCCGTAAGCGGGAGGGTGAACATCTTAAGGAGGATCTGATCGGTAAGCTTCAGGGAATGATCAGCATGGTGGATTATATTGAAGAAGTATCTCCGCAGCTGGTTCAGGAGTACCGGACGAAGCTGGAGACGAAGGTAAAGGAGCTTCTGCAGGATAGTACCATTGATGAATCCAGGATCGCGACCGAGGTTGTCATCTATGCCGATAAGATCTGTGTGGATGAAGAGACAGTCCGGCTGAAGAGTCATATAGGCAGTGCAATAGAAATCTTAAAGACCGGCGGAAGCGTCGGAAGGAAGTTGGATTTCATCGCGCAGGAGATGAACCGGGAAGCGAATACGATTCTGTCCAAGGCGAATTCCTTAGATGTATCGAATAAAGCCATCGACCTGAAAACAGAGGTTGAGAAGGTCCGGGAACAGATTCAGAATATAGAATAGAACAGCCGAGAGGGTGAGTGTATGAATAAAAAAGGACATTTGATCGTAATATCCGGATTCTCCGGTGCCGGCAAGGGAACCGTTGTTAAGCGGTTGGTAGAGGATTACGGATACAGTCTGTCGATCTCCGCAACCACGCGGGCACCAAGAGAAGGTGAGGAAGACGGCAGAGAGTATTACTTTAAGACCAGAGAAGAATTCATGAATCTGATCGATTATAACGGATTTATCGAATGGGCCATGTATGTGGACAACTATTATGGTACGCCAAGGGCCTTTGTGGAGAAGGAGCTGGCTGCCGGGCATAATGTGATCTTAGAGATCGAAGTGCAGGGCGCGATGAATATTAAGAAGCAGTATCCGGATGCGATCCTGATCTTCTTGACCACCAAGAATGCCGCTGTTCTGAAGGAACGTCTGGAGGGCAGAGGAACGGAGTCCAAAGAGGTGGTTGCCAAGCGTATGAAGCGGGCACTTGAAGAATCCGAGGATATGGAGCAGTATGAATATATTGTTGTGAATGATGAACTGGACAAGTGTGTGCATGATGTTAATTCCATTATTGTAGCTAATAGCTGCAAGGCTGGAGAGAACATAGATTTTATGAAATCAATGAAAGAGGATTTAGAAAGGGGTAAATCAATATGATACATCCGTCTTATACAGATTTGATGGCAGTCGTGAATAGTGACGTGGAGCCGGGAGAACAGCCGGTAGTACAAAGCCGTTATTCCATTGTGCTGGCAACCGCCAAGAGAGCCAGACAGATCATTGATGGTTCTCAGCCTCTTGTAGAGGATAGTAACCAGAAGCCGTTATCCATTGCGGTCGCAGAGTTATATCAGGGTAAGGTTAAGATTGTCGGCGATGAGGAAGAGTAGACAGTCCGCTTGCATGAAGAAGAAGGAGCTTATATAAGCTCCTTCTTCTATGCACACGCCCGTGATCTGCAGTGATCGACTTCGTCAAACACGGGCTGCAGTGATCGATGTAGTCATCTCTGCAAAATTGCAATTAAGGCTTATGTCTATCATTTGGAATATTCCGGAGACGGAAGGATTATATATTAAGGTAAGGCGCCGGATCGTGCAGGCAGCCGGACGGAGAAGCCGAATAAGAATATGGGGTGAGGCAGATATGCAGCTAAAGGATATGCTGCTGGATCTTAACTATGAGGTCCTGCAGGGAAATCTGAATATAGAGGTTCAGGAAATCGAGAATGATTCCCGTAAGGTGAAGCAGGGAGTCTTGTTCTTTTGTATTGCAGGAAGTGTAAGGGATGGTCATGATTTTGCCATAGAAGTGGCAGAGAAGGGCGCATGTGCTCTGATCGTGGAAAGGGAAGTGGATGTGCCGGATACAGTTACTGTGATCAAGGTGGAGAGCTCCAGATATGCGATGGGAATGATATCCTCCCGCTTTTATGGAGAGCCTTCGAAGAAGATGACTGTGATCGGTATTACCGGGACCAAGGGAAAGACGACAACCTCTTATATGATCCAGAACATGCTTCTTAAGACCGGACATAAGACCGGTCTGATCGGAACGATCGAGATCATTGACGGCAAGGAGCATATTCCGGCCTCCAATACAACCCCGGAATCCCTGACGTTACAGAGAATTTTAAGAGATATGGTTCAGAATGGTGTGGACAGCGTAGTGATGGAGGTGTCTTCCCAGGGATTGATGTTAGACCGTGTGGCCGGGGTTGACTTTGATTATGGAATCTATACGAATCTGTCAGAGGATCACATCGGACCGAATGAGCATGCTTCCTTTGAGGAATACCGGATGTGGAAGAGCAAGCTCTTCACCATGTGCAAGGTCGGGATCTTCAATCAGGATGATGCGAATTACCGGGAGATCTTAAAGGGACATACCTGTGAGGTGATCACGTATGGCATGGAGGAGGCTGCCGATTATCATGCCGGGCAGTGGAAGCTCTACCGCTCTGAGGGACATCTGGGGATATCCTATCATTTATCCGGCAAGCGGACCGGTGAAATGTTGGTCAACATTCCGGGTAGATTCAGTATCTACAATTCGCTGTCTGCGATCGCAGTGGCTTCGGAAATGGGAGTCGGTCTTGACACGATCGCCGATGCGTTAAAGGATATCAAGGTACGGGGACGTGTCGAATTGGTTCCGGTATCCGATGCATTTACCATATTGATCGACTATGCGCATAATGCAGTCAGCCTGGAAAGCATCTTGGAAACGCTGCGGGAATATCAGCCGAAGCGCCTGATCGCTGTCTTTGGCTGCGGCGGCAACCGGTCGAAGACCCGCCGGTATGAGATGGGTGAGGTATCCGGCAGAATGGCGGATTTTACGATCATTACCTCGGATAATCCGAGATTTGAGGAACCGGAAGCGATCATTCAGGATATTGTGACCGGTATTGAGAAGACCGATGGTGCCTATATCACCATTATTGACCGCAAGGAAGCCTTCCGCTATGCGATCATGAATGCGAAGGAGGGCGATGTGATCGTTCTTGCCGGTAAGGGACATGAGGACTATCAGGAGATCAAGGGCGTGAAGTACCATATGGATGAACGGGAGCTGATCCGTGAGGTGTTGGAGGAAGAGGATGTCAGCAAAATATGTGGATATAATCATCGATATTTCGCATGAAGCCATTGACAGAGTATTTCAATATAAAGTACCGGAGACACTATCGGAGCACATTCAGATCGGACAGAAGGTGGAGATTCCCTTTGGTAAGGGGAATTCCCGCCGAACCGGATATATTGTAGGAATCTCGGATAATCCTAAGTGGGAGGACAGCAAGCTCAAGGAGATTCACGGTATTATTACGAATGAGGTGCCGGTCGAGGCCGAACTGATCCGCCTGGCTGCCTGGATGAGGGATGTCTATGGTTCCACCATGTATCAGGCGCTGCAGACGGTCATGCCGGTGAAGAAGGTCATACGTCCGGTTGAGAAGAAAACAATTCTGCTTGCCGTAGATGAGCAGGAAGGGAACCTAAGACTGATGGAATACCGCCGGAATAAGAATACGGCGAAGGTACGGCTATTGGAGGCGTTGCTGGAGCATGGCGCGATTCCTTATAGTCTTGCAAAGGATAAGCTGAATATCAGCGTCTCGACATTTGACCGGATGACAGAGGAAGGAACGATCCGGATCGAAAGCTCGAAGCAGGACCGGAATGCGATGAACGTCCGTGTGCTGCAAGCCAAGGAGCCGGAGCTGAATGCGGATCAGAAGGCGCTTGTGGAGGAGTTTGCCTCCGATTATGGGGCACAGGATTATAAGACCTATCTCTTGCACGGCGTTACCGGAAGCGGTAAGACCGAGGTCTATATGCATGCCATTGATGTCGTGCGCCGTGAAGGAAGGCAGGCCATCGTCCTGATCCCGGAGATCGCGCTGACCTTTCAGACAGTGATGCGGTTTCAGAGACATTTTGGCGATCAGATCACGATCCTGAATTCCCGAATGAGTGATGGGGAACGATATGACCAATATAAGCGGATTCAGAATGGAGAAGTGAGCATTGTGATCGGTCCTCGTTCCGCTCTCTTTGCGCCATGTACGGATCTGGGGCTGATCATCATCGATGAGGAGCATGAAAACAGCTATAAGAGTGATAATCTGCCGAAATACCATGCACGAGAGGTGGCAATCGAGCGGGCAGGCTATTCTCATGCGAGTGTGATCTTAGGCTCGGCGACACCGTCTCTGCAGTCTTATTACAAGGCTGGTCAGGGAGAATATCGCCTGTGGGAGCTTACGAAGAGAGCAAATGATCAGGTGCTTCCGGAGGTTCAGATCGTGGATCTGCGGGAGGAATTACAGAAGGGAAACCGGAGTCATTTTAGCTATGCTTTGCAGGAGCTGCTTTATGACCGGCTGCAGAAGGGGCAGCAGTCCATGATCTTCATGAACCGCAGAGGATATGCAAGCTTTGTATCCTGCCGAAGCTGCGGAACCGTGGTTCAATGCCCGCATTGTCAGGTCTCGCTGACCTATCATGATCATAATACGGCAGTTCCGAAGCTGGTGTGTCATTATTGCGGATATGAGGAAGCATTTGTCAAGCAATGTAAGCAATGCGGATCGAAGCTCATCGGACGGTTTGGTTCCGGTACGCAGATGGTGGAAGCAGAGCTTCGGGAATTATATCCACAGGCGAAGATCCTGCGAATGGATGCCGATACCACCAAGGGAAAGCATGGACACGAAGCGATTCTGTCTGCCTTTGCCGATGGACAGGCCGATATTCTGGTGGGAACCCAGATGATCGTGAAGGGGCATGATTTTCCGAATGTAACGCTGGTAGGAATTCTTGCTGCGGATCTGTCACTGCATAGTCAGGATTATATGGCGGGGGAGCGGACCTTCGATCTTCTGACGCAGGCAGCGGGGCGGGCCGGACGGGGAGCACTGACAGGAACGGTCGTGATCCAGACCTACGATCCTGATCATCCGGTCATTCAGACAGCTGCCATGCAGGATTATAAGTCATTCTATGAAAATGAGATCGCATACAGAGTCGCATTGAAATATCCGCCGATTTATCATATGATGGTGGTATTGGTGACGGGGACCGGGGAAGCGGAGACGGAGCATGTCATTCATGACATGGTGGATGCTTGCCGGAAGCTGCTGCAGACAGATACGGAGCAAAGTGTTCACCTGATCGGACCAACGACCCCCGTGATCGGTAAGATCAAGGATCTCTACCGCAGAGTCTTCTATATCCGGACGAAGGATATGGCAGATATGATCAAGGTGAAGGATAGGTTGGAAACATATACAGAATCCAATAAACAATCGGATTCCATTCGGGTCTATTATGATCTGAATCCGATGAATATATATTAAAAG
>CACZRT010000113.1 GCA_902783585.1 uncultured Lachnospiraceae bacterium
GACGATGATCAGGAGGAGGAGTAATCCATGAATCAAGTACCTTATCTGTTGAAGCTCCTTCGTCCGGGTCAGGATATGGACATGCCGAAGGAGGGAAGGAATAAGCGTTCTTATACTGTCTTTGGCGGCGCGGCAATCCTGCTGATTATGATCCCTTGCTGTATTGTGGTGGGTGTGATTGCTTATTTTATGACACTTGCTATGATGGAAGCAGGTGGCAGGGAAGAGGGTATGCTGTTTATTATTCAGTTCATATCTGCCTGTGCCATGATCTTCGGATTAAATGTAGTCATCAATGAATTCTATTTTTCATCAGATATTGATTATCTGCTTCCGCTTCCGGTAAAGACGCACGAACTGATCCTGGCCAAGTTCATCGTGACCTATCAGGCAGAGACCGTGATGGAATTCATGGTCATTTTCAGTGCGTATATTGGATATGTGATTGCTCTGGGAGTCTCGCCGATCGGTATCATTACAGGAATTATCGGAACTCTGACCCTGCCGCTGGTGCCGCTTCTATATTGCGGTGTGATCAGCCTTCTCGTTATGTTTCTATTTCAGGGGATCCGGAATCGGAAGGTGTTAAATGGATTAATGGGCGTTCTTGCCTTACTGCTGATTGGCGGTGCCTATCTGTCGTTCAGCGGATTAGAGGGATTTTCCGTCGATACCTATGTACAGTCGCTGACCAGCGGAGAGAATGCCTTCATGAAGGTTATGAATGTAATCTTTTATCCTGGCTACCTGCTGGTGCATTCCGCCGCTTCCGGCAACTGGCTGGAGGTACTGCTGTATCTGGTCTTAAATGTGGTATATCTTGCTGTCTTTTTGGGACTGGCAAATCTGATCTATATGCCGGGATTATATAGCTTCAAATCCCTTGGAGACAAGCAGGGACGTGAGAAGACCGTTAAGCTTGAACATAAGAGCCAGTCGATCTTTGCTGCACTGTGGAAGAAGGAGATTAAGACCATTTTCCGAACACCTGCATTTGTATCAAACTGTGTTGTGGTGAACTTCCTATGGCCGGTTCTGATCGTAATCTTTGTACTGATGCAGAAGGGGAACGGAAGTATTCAGAGTTTTGTTGAAATGTATCAAAATGGGAATGTTCTGGCAGCTGTGATCGTGATTGCTGTATATCTGGGTATGGCAGCCTTGACAACGGCAGGAAATTCACTTGCGTCCGGCGCATTTACCAGAGAAGGCGCTCACATTGATTTCATGAAATATATTCCAGTTCCATATGAGCTGCAGATCAAGATCAAGGGACTGATCAGTATTCTGTTCAGTCTGGTCAGTTATTTGATTGATGTTGTGATCCTGTACTTTATTCTGCACACAAATTGGAAGGAGAACCTATATTATCTGATTGGTGGTTTTACGATGATCTTTTTCATTACCTGCCTCGGACTGGTACTGGATTCCAATCATCCGAAGCTGATCTGGGAGGACGAGCTGAATGCGCTGCGCGGCAACTTGAATGTCTTCTTCAATATGGCATTTGCGATTCTTGCAACCGGAATCATTATCGGAGTCGGATTCCTGCTGTATCTGATCCCGCATTCGACCAATATTTTTATATATAATGTGTATATTATCATTTTGATCTTATTAGATATCTACATGTATGATTATACGAAGAAACGAACAATTGATAATCTGAAATTATTGGAGCCATAAATGATAAGAGAACAGAGATGCTTTTGTTTCAAAGAACAAATATAATAGCTATATAAGATAGCATATTATATCAAAGGATATAGAAGGGAGGAACCGGTATGGATAATAATATGAATTCTGTCATCTATAATCAGGAGGTACGCTGTCCGGGCAAGGAGATTACAACCCTGGCAATGGGAATCTCATCCCTGGCATATGGGATATTTGGAGCCATGTTCGGCTGGTATCCGGTCTATGGATGGATAACCGGAGGCATATTTGCAATTGTCGGTCTGGCATGCGCGATCGTTGCGAAGGTACTGTATAAGAAGGTAATGGAAGAAGCCACCACTTATACTAACAAGGTGAATATCGGCAACCGGCTGGGAACAGCAGGTATGATCGTATCCATCATAGCACTTGCCTTAATGATTATCAGCATTATTGTGATCATTATACTCATAGCAACGCTTGGCGTATCATACCTCAGTGATTATTTCTAAAAGGGGAGCAGCATTTGTAATCAAGCTGACTTGGAGCAGCTGTCTTTGATATCTGCGCCTTAAAAAGAGATAGTAAGAAAAAAGAAAATCTATAAAATAATGAGTACCGATATCTATGCCGGAATAATCTGCATGGTATCGGTACTCACTATTATTATGAATTGTTTGCCAGAAGATCATCAGAAATTAATAATACTGTTTGACTTCCTCAAGGGTAATGTCCGTATAACTTGGGTCTTGATGAATGCGTTCCCAGATGGCTTCCGGAGTATGCAGATAATCCTTTAATATATGGATGGTAGATTCCAGACCTTGCTCCAGACCTTGTTCCAGACCTTGCTCCAGACCTTGTTCCAAACCTTGCTCCAGACCGTCCTCATAAGAATCCCTTTTTTCGTATTCGATTTGTTTCTCAAATGTATAATCCAACGTCATAACCTTGGTCACCTCCGCCCTGTGGGTTTTTAGGAAATCCTCCAATATATGCTGGTCAATGCAGATATCAATTCCCTGCTGAATGGCAAGCTCTAATGAACTGCCGGATGCTAACAGCTTTCTTATGGTATCGACCAGAATCATATATTCTCTTAAGACCCTGCATTTTGTAAGGACTGCCGGATGGATATCC
>CACZRT010000114.1 GCA_902783585.1 uncultured Lachnospiraceae bacterium
ACAGGTAAAGATTCCACCCTCATCCTTACGGTTATAATCCGCAGTGTAGCCAAGCGCCTCATAAAAACCTACCGCTTCGTCGCGACTCGTGATCACGATCTTCTTATATCCTTCTTCCCGGATCCAATCCTCTGCAGCCTGAATTGCAAGCCGGCCGACGCCCTTCTTCCGGTATGTTTCAATTACCGCCACCCGTTCAATCTTCGCGATTCCTTCCTCCGGAAGATAATGAATCCGGCAGGTTCCGACCGGATGTACCCCGTCTAAGACCAAAATGTACTTGCTTTCCGGCGTATCCGTATCAAATTCTCCCGAAAGAGGGATATTATATCCATTTACCATGGCCTCCGTCCGAACATAATGAACACCTGCATGCTGCCAGGTATTCGTTGCTCTGATCGCTTCCATTCCATCATCACCTCTTACAAATCTTTATTTACCGTCAAATAAACCCTTATGATTCTTTGATTTTTCTTTTTTACTACTCTAAGATCCGTATCATCACATTTTCGTTCTTTGTCATAACTTCCTAATAAAGATCAGTTATATCTCCATTTAATACATTTCTTCTCGATCAGCTTGATCAGAGTCTCGATCAGGGTAACGACCAGACCCATTACAATGATTCCGGTAATAACCTTGGTATAGTCCGCATAATCGGAGAATTTCTTAACAAAGAAACCAAGTCCTGAGCTTGCGCCCAACAGCTCTGCACCGGTCAGACACAAGAAAGCTGCCCGCATGGAGCCGGACAGACCGGTAATGATTCCCGGAAGACAGTACGGCAGAATGACCTTAAAGATCATGGTCGGTGTGGATACATTCATTACCTTTGCCGATTGTATGATCTTCTGATCCATGCTTCCCACACGCCCTACCATCTGTTGGAAGGTCGGCCAGAACACAGCCGAGAATATTACGAAGACAGATGCGGAACGGAAGGTTGGCATAACGGCAACAACATACGGTGTATAGACCAATGGCGGTATCGGACTGATCACATTCGCGATCGGCATAACCGCCTCACGAAGTCTCGGAATCCATCCAACCAGCAGTCCGAATATAACGCCCGTTACAAGCGCAAGACCGACACCGATCAGAAGAAGAAGTAAGGAACTGAAGATTCCCTGAACGATCAGTTCTCTCTGCGTGATCAATACATTGAATACATTCTCCGGCGGCGGTACTAACACCGGATGCAGCATACCAAGCTTCTTGAAAAGCTCCCACAATCCCAGAAATATGTACGCAACGAAGGCAATATCAACCGCACTCTCCTTCTTGCTCTTTCCGTATTTCACAAGAAAGAGGATCTCTGCCAGAATCAATACGACTACAAATGCCCAGGGAGAATCGGTACTGATCTTGGCCGGCATCAGGAATATCAATAACAGATCAATGATAAATACGATATTGGCCCGATTAAGCAATAGCTTCATAGGTAGACCTCCTCATTACCGATTTCTGCAGCCACACGCTCATAAAACAGAGACATCAGACGATTATGCAGATTCTGAAATTCCTGTGTTCCTGCCAGATCCATCCGCTTACTCGGATACGGAATGGTTACCGTGATCTCATCGCGGATCTTGCCCGGTTCCATTACCACGATCCGGTCGGCAAGCAAGATTGCTTCATCAATGTCATGCGTGACAAATACAACTGTTTTCTTCTTTTCCTTACTTAAGTTACTGAACAGCTCCTGCAATTCCTGTCTGAGCTTCGGATCAATTGCGCCAAATGGTTCATCCATCAGAAGAATATCTGCTTCCAATGCTAATGCTCTTGCAATAGCCACTCTCTGCTGCATACCACCGGAGAGCTGTGCCGGATATTTATCCACAGCGTCCTCCAAACCCACATTTTTCAAATACTCTTCTGCCAATTCATTCCGCTCGGCCTTCGAATACTTTTTCTTACTCTGCTTAATACCGAAAATCACATTTCCCTTCGCACTCAGCCAAGGAAATAAAGAATAATGCTGGAATACCACTGCCCGATCCGTTCCGGTTCCGGTAACAAGCGCATCATCAATATAAATGCCTCCGTCCGTTGCGGTATTCAGTCCCTCCAGAAGGCTGAGCAAGGTACTCTTCCCACAACCGGACGGCCCGAGAATACAGATAAACTCACCCTCCTCGATTGCCAGATTAATATGATCCAATGCTAATTTTTCATCCTTATTCTCTTGATATCGAAAGCACAGATCCCTGATCTCTATCTTGCTCATGTAAGAATTCCTCCTGTTATACTTAGGTTCGCCCGTTTTTTAATTATACTGATTAAAGATCTCCAACTGCTCCTGATAGAATGGATCATCCGGGTATTCCTCAATGATCTCATCCAATGCGGTCTTGTATATCTCCGTATTGATATGATCGGACACGCTGACATCCGTACTTTCCTCAAAGTATCCGGAATTGATCAGTGCCTGATAATAGGTTTCTACACCGCTCTTGTTCGGATCCAGAGTTAAGGTCGTGCTGTTAACAAAGAAGTAATTATCCACGTACTCTTCCGTCTGTCCGGAGAACTCTGCCAAGATCCGGTCAACCTCTTTCCGATTGGCTTCATCACTGAAATACTTAAATGCCCGTAGGTTTGCCTTCGTGAACTTGATAAATGCATCTCTCTTCGTCTCCAAACGGTCAGAAGAGGTTACCTGCCGGCAGCATACATACATCGGTGAAATCTCACCTACCGGGAAGACCTCAGCGATATTCAAGTCTGAGAAGGATGCAACGAACTCTTCCGGGAAAAATGCAATGTCTGCTTCTCCTTTGGATACTGCCTGTGCTGCATTTGCCTGACTGTCAACCTCTAACAAGGTGATCGTCGTCGGATCATAGCCAGCATCTAAGAGTGCCTGTCTGGTAACGATCCATCCGGATTCATTCCGTACCAATGCTGCGGTCACACCTTCATAATTAGCAAGATCCTTGAATTTCTCAACATCCTCCGGTCTGGATACTACCGCGCCGCCTTCTGCTGCCGTACCCTCAAAAATCACAAGATCTGAGCCGTTCGCTATGAATGTCAAATCCGGTACAATTCCCTGACCATATACATCGATGTCCTTCTTCCCGGAGCTGATCGAGGTCAGTGTTGCCGTTGCATCATTGCTGTCAACCAGTTCTACGTTCACGCCCTCTTCCTCGTAGTAGCCAAGTCCATCTGCCAGGATCTCAACTGCGGTTCGGATTGTACCTGCCTGAATAGCAAACCGGATCGTATTCTCTTCTGCATCAAAGGCGATCTCATTTTTCGGCTCATCCACAACAGCATCATCGGAATTACCTACGACATCCTTATCCGAATCCGCAACTTGTGC
>CACZRT010000115.1 GCA_902783585.1 uncultured Lachnospiraceae bacterium
GCAGATTCCGGAAACCACTGATCCCAGCAGATTCCGATACCAATCGTCCCCCATTTGGTATTCCATACCTTAAAGCCAGTGTCTCCGGGTGTAAAGTAGAACTTCTCCGCATACGGAAGTCCATCCGGAATATGCGTCTTCCGGTATATCCCCTGAAGTTCTCCCTTCTCATTAATCATGACAATCGTATTAAAGCCAATATTGCCTGAACGTTCAAAAAAACTGACGGGAATTATGATCGACAACTCCCTGGCAAGCTTACACATCCTGTTCACGGCCGGATTCTCATGTATCGTTGTTGATAATTGCATGTGTGAATAATTCTGTGTCTGACAGAAATAAGGAGTCTCAAAAAGCTCCTGCAGCAACACGATATTCGCACCGGCTGATGCTGATTCCCTTACCAGGTTCTCCGCCTTATCCAGAGTCTCCCCCCGATCCCAGCTGCACCTCATCTGTGTTGCTGCCACCTTCACTTGTCTCATATCACATATCTCCTCTCGTTATATTCAAGACTCGCTGCTGAGATATACCACTCTTCCACCAACCATTGTCATCTCAACCTTACAATTCGGTATCTCCTCTTCCGGAGTTGAGAATAGATTCCGATCAAGAATAATCACATCCGCAAACATGCCAGCCTTAAGACTTCCTATCTCGTGTCCCCGATTGTATGCTTTTGCCGCATCGGAGGTATAGCCCTTTAATGCCTCAGCAACCGACAGTCGTTCCCACGCATTATGGCTGGCATCACTTCCGTCATAATTCTTCCGTGTGACCGCTGCGTAAATATTGTCAAACGGATTTAAGGATACAACCGGGTAATCCGTTCCGATTGCCAGCGTTCCACAGATGTCAAGCATTGTCTTTGTCGGCCATTCCCATTTGATGCGCTCATTTCCGACTCTGGCAATCTTTCCATCCGCATCTAACAGCAGATGTATTGGCTGCATAGATGGAATCACATGCAGAGAACGGAATCGTTCCATATCATCTGGATGAATGGTCTCAATATGTTCAATCGTGTTAGGTAATATAGTTTGCGTTCGATAGTATGCTTCCTCAAAAGCATTAAGTGCCATTCGGACAGATCCGTCTGCAATACAGTGGATTCTGACCGGAAGTCCCGCCTGATTCGCCAGAGTGACTGCATGACTCAATTCTCTTTGTGAACGAAATGGTACATGAAGTCCACAAGTATCCGGCCGGTCGGTATAAGGCTCTAATAACAGACCAGTATAGGTCTCTGCCACTCCATCAATAAAACCCTTGACACCGGATATTTTCACATAGTCTGAATCCAGTGACCGCTTCCATTCCAGAGCTGTCGTGAAATCATCCGTATCATACAGCTTGGTATAGATATGAACCCTTGCTGTCAGGCCTGCAAGCTCCTCTAGGATCCGAAGCTCCCAATATCTCTCATAGGTCTTAGGATCATATTCATAGGGCATCATTTCACTCAAAGAAGTTACTCCATAAGAAGCCGATAACTCCATAAAGTTCCGATATATCTCCAGACGTTCCTCTCGTGTAAATGCATGGTATTTCTCATCAGCCGGCTTACATGCCTCGATTTCCAACAGCATACCCTGCAGCTCTCCATTGGGAAGCAGAAGAATATTGGCATTGTCCTTCGCCATCTCCTTGGTGATGCCACATTCCTCTAATGCCGCCGAATTCAACCAATAGCTGTGAACATCTGCCGCCTGAAGATAGACCGGAATATTCGGAAATACCTCATCCAGACTATCCTTCGTTGGAAGCGGCGCATCTCCCCAATTCGTTACAAACCATCCGCGCCCGCGAATCCGTGTCTCCTCGGGGTGGGATCCGGCATACGCGGCCAGAATCCGTACACATTCCTCCTCAGAAGTAGAATCCGCTATTTCTGTACATACATGTTCACTTGCAGCAATCGCGCCAGAGAAGAAATGTGTATGAGCATCTATAAATCCCGGCATGACCAATCGGTCTCCGGCATCTATAACAACTGTATTCTCTCCAATGTATCGCTTCGCATCCCAGTCGCTGCAAACATCCAGAATCCGGTCACCGTTAATCAGCACACAGCCACTGTACAAGAGACTCTCCTCTGGCTCACCTATGCCAGAATCTAATCCTGTATATATTGCATTACCTTTGATACAATAATCTGCTATCATGCGGTCTTTCCCTCCTCATTTCTTCGCAGCTTTCGGATCTGTGACTGCGTATTCAGACTGATTGCTACAATAATGATCAGAGTTATGATCGTAGATAACGCATTAACCTCCGGTGATACCCCATGTTTAACCATCTCTAAAATCTTAAGTGGCAATGTGGTACTGCCCGGACCACTGACGAAGAAGCTGATGATCACATCATCAATGGATAAAGATAGAGATAAGGTTGCTCCCGATATCACTCCGGGCATGATCAGAGGTAGTGTTACCGTAAGAAAAGTCTTCACATGGCTGGCACCCAGATCCATCGACGCTTCCTCTAAGCTCTTATCCATACCCGCCAAACTTGCCCGCACAGAAATAACCACAAATGGAATGCAAAAGGTAATGTGTGCTAAAGTCATAGTAAGCAATCCCATTGGCATATTCAGGATTGAAAATATGGACAGCATAGCAACTCCCAACACGATCTCCGGTATCACAATCGGGACATACAGCAGCATATCTACCAGCTTCCTACCCTTGAACTCATACCGACTCATACCCACTGCCCCCAAGGTGCCGATCACAACCGATACAATCGTAGATACCGCGGCAATTATCAAAGTATTCTGCAGGGATTCCATTAAGGTCCTATTTTTAAAAAATGATCCATACCACTGCAGGGTAAAGCCTTCAAAGACAATGTTCATCTCCGATGTATTGAATGAGAACAGGATTACAACGAAAATCGGAATATACAAGAAGATAAATACCAGACCGATCACCAAATTCTGAACTCCATGTTTTGCTTTCTGTTTCTTCTCCATATGACACACCATTCCTTATATCATCTCTATCTTCCAGATCTGTTGTTACTAACATTCCAATTTACCATTATCCTTGTTATACTTTCTATACGACAAATGCCACCATGTGTTTTTCCTATATTCCACTCAGATCGTCCATACTGCCTCCTGCTGCCTGATATCCTTTCAGCATACCGAAAGTAATTAACATCAGGATGACAGACATCGCTGCTCCCAGCGGCCAATTTCTAGCGGTAATGAATTGATTTTTAATCAGATTGCCGATTACCAATGTTTTGCTTCCACCCATTAAATCTGTAATAAAATACAGTCCCATAGACGGAATAAATACCATAACACTGCCAGCAAAGATTCCCGCCTTAGTAAGCGGAAGTGTAATCTGTAAAAAGGATTTCAACGGTCTCGCCCCCAGATCCGAAGCTGCCTCCAGCAACATCGGATCCAATTTTTCAATCGAACTGTACAAGGGTAATATCATAAATGGAAGCAGCATATAGACGAGTCCGATCATGGCCCCAGTTTGGTTATAGACCAGCTTTAACGGCTCCTTGATCAGCCCGACAGCCATCAGCACATGATTGATCACACCCTCTGCCCGTAGGATATTCGTCCAGGAAAAGATCCGGATGATCATACTGACACAGAACGGAATCATAACCATTGCCATCAATACCTTCTTCTGAACCACCTTCTTTTGTGCCACAAAATATGCAAACGGATATGCGATCAACAGACAGATTACTGTAACCGCCAAGGATATGCCAATCGACTTTGCAAAGGTCGTGATATACAACGGATTCAGGATATCCAGATAATTATGTATGGTAAACCCAACCGTCACACCACCATAAGTTCCCTTGTTCATAAAGCTGATTGCAATAATATATAAGAACGGAATTGCGACCAGCAGATACATCCATAAGGAAATAGGGGATATCATCGCGTATTTCGCCCAAAAGGATCCCATTTTCTTCTTCTGTCGTTTAATCCTCATATTCATCAACCTTTCAGCTTCGTCCACAACTCCACGATCTTAGATACATCATCACCGATATCCTCTAAGGTACATGCACGCCCGATTGCATCTGCCGGTGGATTGGTCAGCTCATTGTCTGTAAAATCTGTACCCAAATATTCCAAAGCAGCTGCATTCGGATTAATATATGGGAAGATTTCAGAAATACCTGCACTTACTTCACCATCAAGAATATAATCCGCTAATGCATACGCATTGTCTTTGTTCTTAGCCGCTGAAGTTATCATCATGCTATCAGCACCAAGATAGACACCCTCTTCCGGATAATAGCATTTGATTGCCGGATTTTCCTTCTGCGCGAGCAAAGCCTCTGCGCCATACAGAAGACCAATGGAGCATTCTCCATTGATTAGAAGGGTCTTCGGACTATCGCCGTCAAAAGCATGAACATTTGGGAACAGTTCTGTCCAGTATCCCTCCACATCATTTAACACCTCATCACTAACATCATTCACTCCAGCTGCACCGTGTCCGGTCGCCATGGCAGCCATCGCATACATGGCTCTTGAATCCTCGATCACTACGATTTTATCTTCATATTCCGGCTTTAAGAGATCGGCATAGCTATCCACATCCTCTGAAATCACATCACTATTAACCGCAATGACCGCACTTGCAAACATATACGGTATCGAATATGTATTCGTCGGATCGTTCGTACGTCCCAGATACTTGATATCAATATTATCAAAGTTCGGAAGCTTCTCCCGATCAAGCTCCTCTAGCATATCCTGATTGCTGAAGATCGGCACATAATTCTCCGGCGCAATGATTAAGTCATAGGTTCCTGCTGCGGAAGTCTGCACCTTAGCAAGCATATCATCCGGCGAGGTATAAGTGGTCATGTTGACTTTAATTCCAGTAGACGACTCAAAAGAATCCAATACATCTTGCGGCAGATATTCCGTCCAACAGATGACATTGACCTCCTGTTTGCCGGTAGTACCGGAATTCTCGGCAGATAATTCCGCACCGTTCTCCAAGCCATCTGCGGAGCTTCCCAAATCACCAGAGCCACTCGAGCCTGAGCTGCAGCCTGCAAGCATGGATATAGCAAATCCAACAGAAACTGTTAATGCCAAATATCTTCTCCACTTAGAGCCTGCATATCCTGTTCTCATATACTTCATTGTTTTCTTAATTATTTTCATCATAGCTGTCTCCTCCTGTCATAGAATAAGAAAAGACAAAGGAGCCATCATAATTGAAAGCTCCTTTGCCCAACTTACTATTTATGTGTTAGTTTCTTCTACGTCCTTGATAATATCGGAAATAAAGAGGAAGCGCAATGCTTACTTTTAACCATTTTTGTAATTTAATTTGTACAGGATATACTTCATTATAAGTATTTTTACCTACATATAATTGATGACCATTCACCTAAACAACGTGGAATTAGCTTATGTCAATTTCTAATATCAACTGATATAGCAAGCATCCAAAAATGCCTGTATAAGTTTCTTAGCCTTTTCAATATTCTATTCTCATCTGACCATCCAGATCATCTGGCTGGTCAACCTCTCTTTATTGTAACCTCTATATGCACTGTAGACTTGCTGACGCCGAACCTCTTCGCTGCCTGCCGGACGGTCGCCTCGTTGTCCACAATATACTGTGCAATCTCGGTTGCACGCTCTTCAATATAAGCCTTCACGTGAATCCCCAAATGCTTTCTTACTACAATCTATGCAGGGGGATTACAGAAATATAACCCTTTATTCAAACACATTATTTATCTTTATACATAAGATCTTCCGCTTATATCGTTTTCGGGGATAGAAGGGCAAGATTATCTATAAAACCACCTTCAATTCCATAAAGTTGTTACAGATTTATATTGAGCAATCTTGGTATCTCTAGTAATAATAGTTAAATTGTCCACCGTTGCTTGCGCAATCAATAATCGATCAAAGGGATCTTTGTGAATATCCGGCAGAGTCTTAATTACTTCTATTTAATCCGGACGAATACCTATAATCTGTATATCTTTATCCCTACATACTGAAGCAATCTTCTCTATTGATTCATCTATTTCAAGTTTTCCTATTGATTGTTTTATAGCAATTTCCCATAAGGACGCAATACTAACAAACACCTGATCTGCTTCACATATCGTTTTCTTTGCTTTATCAGATATTTGGTCATTATTAAATAGAAACCATAATAGTGTATGGGTATCAAGTAAAAACATCACATATACTCCTTAAAACAATCTGGTGTATCATCAAAATCCTCAGCCATAACGAATGTTCCCGTCAATCCTCCCGGCGTCCTTTTTATAGCCTTTGTACCTACCGATGAACGCTCTGAACTTTTCATTTTATACTTCAAAAACTGTATATATTCTATAACCTTTTGTAATCCTTCTTCCGGAAGACCTTCCGCTTCTTTAGTCAATGTATCTATTGCCATAATCAGCAGCTCCTTTCGAATAATCTAATTATTATTGTATCACTCCACGATAAATCTCTCAATATTTTTCTAAAATATAGTTTTTAGTTCTTTTTAGTTCATTTTAAAAAGTTGTTCGTGACGAACAACTTTCTTACCTCTGCCATTAAACAGAAAAATGCTCTATA
>CACZRT010000116.1 GCA_902783585.1 uncultured Lachnospiraceae bacterium
CGAAACCGTGCTGAAGATCTCATCAGCATGGCAGATAAGATCGAACAGGAATTCATCTCTCTTGACGACCTGACCAGTGGTAATCTGTACTTCGGCCTGGCCGAAAGCTATCAGATCCAGTATCTTGCCCGAGAGATCAGCTCTTTTAAACAGAAGTACCCGGGACTTCGCTACCATATCACCAGTGGAGACACAGAGCAAGTGATTGAAAAGCTTGACAAGGGTCTGCTTGATTTTACCGTTCTCGCGGAATCACCCGATCCGGCAAAATATGAATATGTTCCTTTCCCGGATAAAGAAATCTGGGGGCTTGTCATTCCTTCTGATGATAAACCGGCAAAGAAAAAGACCATCAGGATTGATGATCTTGTTTCACTGCCATTATTCTGTTCAGATCAGAGTTGGGAAAACGATATTCCAAGATGGGCCGGTGACCGGATGTCTGAGCTGCATCTCGAAGGATCCTTTAAGCTCTCCTACAATGGTTCCATGTTTGCAAAAGAGCACCTTGGATATCTTCTTACCTTTAACAAGCTGATCGATACCTCAGAAAACAGCGGTCTTGTATTCAGACCCCTATCTCCGAAGCTTGAAACAGGTCTGTATCTCGTATGGAAGAAATATCAGACTTTTTCTCCGATAGCATCCAAGTTTCTCAACCAGATAAAAGATTCATTTCTGTAGTACTTCCTGCCCATGTAATCTCAACAGAGTAACGAGCAACATCAAGGGCATGCAAGCCCTTGATGTTGTGTCAATATATATGCAATTGTAATTACATCAACTTCTTAAACATCTCGCGGAACTGCTCTAAGCTTGCAGGCTTCGGATTACCCGGTGCACATGCATCGGCTGCCGCAGATTCGCATAAGAAATCCAGATCCTCTTCCTTCAGCTTGTCCAGCTTGGTCGGAATTCCAACATCAACAGAAAGCTGACGAACGGCATCGATCGCTGCCTTTCTGTAAGCATCCTGATCCATACCGGTCGTATCAATGCCGAATGCTTCAGCAATATACTTGAACTTATCGCCGGTTGCCTCTGCATTGAATTCCATAACGATCGGAAGCATCATCGCGCATGCAACACCATGCGGTGTATCATAGACTGCACCAAGAGTATGTGCCATAGAGTGAGCAATACCAAGACCTACATTCGAATAAGCCATAGCTGTTACATACTGTGCGAGCGCCATGCCTTCCCGTCCGTCCGGATCATTCTCTACTGCCTTTCTTAAGTTGGCAGCGATCAACTTGATTGCCTCCAAGTTCAGGCAGTCAGAAAGCTCCCAGGCAGCAGCGGTCGTATACCCCTCGATCGCATGGGTCAGTGCATCCATACCGGTAGAAGCAGACAGTCCCTTCGGCATGGAAGCCATCATATCCGGATCAACAACTGCCACATCCGGAATGTCGTTAGGGTCTACACATACGAACTTACGCTTCTTCTCCACATCGGTAATGACATAATTGATGGTTGACTCCGCGCCGGTACCTCCGGTTGTCGGAACCGCGATCGTGAAGACGGTACGCTTCTTCGTTGGAGCAACTCCCTCCAAAGAACGAACATCCGCAAATTCCGGATTATTTACGATAATTCCGATTCCCTTACCGGTATCCATGGAAGATCCACCACCGATTGTGATCATGAAATCAGCACCGGAAGCCTTATAAGCAGCCACACCATTCTGAACATTTTCAATGGTCGGATTCGGCTTAATATCCGAATATAATTCATATTCAATTCCATTCTTCTCTAACAGGTCGGTTACCTTCGCTGTAACCCCGAACTTAACCAGATCCGGATCGGATGCGACAAATGCCTTCTTGAAACCCTTCGACTTAACGATTCCCGGAATCTCATTGATCGCACCATGTCCATGATAAGATACCCCATTCAATACAAAACGATTTACACCCATTCTTATACCTCCTCATATAGAATATTATCCCAATACAGACTGCCAAGAAACAGCTCTTGAGCGTCAAGTCCATATTGGGATAATTATATCATCTAACCAGGAAAAAGTCACCCATAATTCTTCGATATTCCTCGATAGTAGATTCCATTCTTTCTGCTTGCAAATTCATCATGTGAGCGAACGATGATCCAAAAACATTCTATGATCAATCCGCAAGCTTATACAGCATAATATCTCCGGACGATGCCTCTATATTCATCTTACATGCCCCATTACCACAGA
>CACZRT010000117.1 GCA_902783585.1 uncultured Lachnospiraceae bacterium
GAGAAGAAGAAATAAGTCCTTGTGAAGAAAACAAAACTATAGGGGAGCATAGTGAGATATGGCGCAAGTCAATTATATGCTATATGAAACTTTAAAACGGATTGCGGATGAGATGGACGCGAATGGAATCCTTCTTGAGGGGAATTTCAGCGCGAGTGAACAACTGCGCATGGATCTGCGGGATTTCTTCTGTTATCTGGCAATATCGGATGGTATGATCCAGAAGGAAGAGATCAAGTATATCAATAAGCTGCTTGGTTATTCGTTTGACGAGAATACCTTGCTTGATACGATAAGAAGGAACCGGATCGCGGATCGGGATTACTTGAATCATGTTCCGTTGTCGCTGATCTATTTTCTGAAGGATAAGAATATTCCGGAGGTTGCCTATAATCAGAAGTATTATGATATTCGCAAGCTGTATTATTACACATTTCAGGAGTTAGGACGATCCTTCATTGCATGTAACCGACGGGTAGATGATAAGGAGATCCGCAGTCTGACCAAGTATCTTCTGATGCTGGAGAGCCAGATTAACGGATTTATGCGGTTTGGAGAGGATCGGGTCGAGGTTCCGGATACGATTCCGTATAAGACTAGAGAAGTGTCGAAGAACGAAGAGGAAGAGGAGATTCCATTTGTCGGGAAGATTACGGAGCCCGGTGATGAAGGGTATGATCTGGATATCCTGATGAAGGAGCTGAATGATCTGATCGGGCTTGACAGTGTGAAAAAAGAGGTCAAGAACCTGGTCAATCTCTTACAGATCAATACCTTACGTGAACAGAACGGATTAAAGTCCGCGCCGGTAGCCAGACATTTTGTATTCACGGGGAATCCGGGAACCGGTAAGACGACGGTTGCACGTCTCTTATCGAAGATCTACTGCGCGTTGGGAATCCTATCCAAGGGGCACATGGTAGAGGTGGATCGTTCGGGTCTGGTCGCCGGATATATGGGGCAGACCTCTCTGAAGGTAAAGCAGGTGTTGGATAAAGCCAAGGGTGGCGTGCTGTTTATTGATGAGGCGTATGCGCTCAGCAATCACGGGCCGGAGGGTGACTTCGGACAGGAGGCGATCGATACGCTGAATAAGGGCATGGAGGATATGCGGGAGGATCTGATCGTGATCGTGGCCGGTTATCCGGATCTGATGGAGGATTTCATTGATTCCAACCCGGGTCTGAAATCCCGTTTTAACAAGACGATCGCATTTCCGGATTATGATGCAGAGGATCTGGAAGCAATTTTCTTATATATGTGTAAGGAGCATGAGTATCATTTGGCGCCGAAGGCATTGGATGTGCTGAAGGAGAAATTACAGAGCATGATCGAGCATAAGGATGAGAATTTCGGTAATGCAAGAGATATCCGGAACTATCTGAATGTAGTCATTGAACATCAGGCGAATCGTCTGATCGGTGAAGGAGCGGTGGATAAGGAGCAGCTTCTTACCTTTATGCCGGAGGATATGTAGAGCGGAAGCGGTATTTTGTAAAGGGAATACGTTGAGTAGAAATGTACTATGTAATAGAAATACGTTGAGCAGAAGTGTATTCTGTAAAGGGAATATGTTGAGCGGAAGTCAGGATCATGCATAGGGAATATGTAGAGCAGGTGTAACTATGGGTAATCAGCAGGTAACAGATAACAAATCAATCGAAGGAAATGGGAAGCAGAATCCGGCAGCACCGGATGGGAAGAAGAGTCAGGAGCTGTCCAAGCGGATCCAGGTCATGAAACGGCAGGCAAAGAGCCGCAGCTTAGTGCTCCAGTCCCAGTTGGAGCGGTATATGCTGGTGCCGTTCTTTGTTCTGATCCCACTCATTGTGTTCAATGTCTTTATCTATTATGATAATCTGGAGTACGGATTGTGGTTCTCCGGAATGATCGTGGTCTATACGATCGTGGTGGTCGTGTTATTTATCTATAACCGGCCGAAGATCTCCGACGCCCTGATGGACTTCGCGTTCCGGCAGGGACAGGTACAGAAGGAGCTGCTGAAGGATTTGGCGATCCCATATATCCTGATGGATTTTGAAGGGAAGATCCTATGGGCGAATCCGTTATTCTATCAGATCCTCGGCTCAAGGAAGCTGGCGAAGAAATCCGTGATCCAGATCTTCCCGGATATCACGAAGGATCTGTTTCCGAAGCGGAACAATACCAAGGTGGAATTCAACATGCAGTATAACGACTGCTATTATCGTGTGGAAATGCGCCGCGTAGTGATCCGTGATATTCTGCCGGAGGAAATGGAAGGCGAGGACTATGAGGATGGTCTGATCGCCATGTATCTGTTTGATGAGACAGAGCTTCGGCATTACATTCAGGAGAATAAGGATCAGAAGCTTGTTGCTGGACTGATCTATATTGATAATTATGAGGAAGCCTTAGAAGGTATAGAGGAAGTGCGAAGACCGCTGCTTACTGCATTGGTTGACCGAAAGGTGAATAAATACATGCAGAACATCGATGCGATCATTAAGAAGCTGGAAAAGGACAAATATCTGGTCGTATTCCAGCAGCGGTATATGGAGCAGCTACAGTCAACGAAATTTGCCTTGTTGGATGAGGTGCGCGCGATCAATATCGGTAATGAAGTCGGAATGACCTTATCCATGGGTCTTGGCGTGAATGGCAATACCTACAATGAGGCCTACGAGGCAGCACGTGTATGTATGGATCTGGCGCTTGGACGAGGTGGCGATCAGGCGGTCGTGAAGGACGGAGAGCAGATCTATTATTATGGCGGCAAGTCGCAGGGCGTTGTGAAAAATACGAAGGTTAAGGCGCGTGTGAAGGCACATGCCCTTCAGGAAGTATTAGAGACGAAGGATCAGGTCATCATTATGGGGCACCGTCTGCCGGATACGGATGCATTAGGCTCCGGAATCGGTATCTATCGGATTGCAGCCTCTATGAATAAGCGGGTGCATATTGTTATCAATGAGATCACATCATCGATTCGGCCGATCATGAATAACTTTATCGGCAACAGTGCGTATCCGGAGAATCTATTTATTAACAGTGAGCAGGCGGTCAATCTGATGGACGCCAATACGGTATTGGTTGTCGTCGATACCAATCGTCCGAGCTATACCGAGTGTCCGGAGCTGATCGATATGACGAAGTCTTTAGTGGTGATCGACCATCACAGGACCATGAGTGATTCCATTCAGAATGCGCTCCTGTCTTATATTGAACCGTATGCATCCTCCGCATGTGAGATGATTGCAGAGATCATTCAGTATGTTTCGGATAAGCCGAAGCTCCGTCCGATCGAAGCAGATGCCATGTATTCCGGTATCCTGATCGATACGGATAACTTCGTAACGAAGACCGGTGTCCGGACATTTGAATCCTGCTCGTATCTGAAGCGGTGCGGGGCGGATGTGACCCGTGTCCGTAAGATGTTCCGGACCGATCTGGATGTCTATAAGCAGAAGATGTTGGGTGTTGAGAATTCGGAAATATTCATGGATGATTATGTCATCGGAGTTCTGCCATCGGAGGGTGTTGACAGTCCGACGGTATTATCTGCCCAGATCGCCAATGAGCTGTTGGACGTGGAGGGTGTGAAGGCGTCCTTCATGCTGACAGAATATAATCAGACGATCTATATCAGTGCGAGAGCCATTGATGAGGTGAATGTGCAGATTATCATGGAACGCATGGGCGGCGGCGGTCATGCGGCAGTTGCCGGCGCACAGCTTCAGGGCTGTACGATTGAGGAGGCGAAGCAGCAGCTCAAGTCGACGCTGGAGCAGATGACGATCAACGGGGATCTGTGATCCATCGCGTGTGATCGGATGGCAGACTGGTCCATAAGACAATATTATAGTTGATGGAAGATGGTATTCTGTCTGAATGATTTATGCAGAGATGATTTATTGAAATACAAGGATTATATATGAGTATATAAGAAAGAAGGTAAGGGTTCATGAAGGTTATATTATTACAGGATGTGAAGGCACTTGGCAAGAAGGGTGAGATCGTTGAGGTGAAGGACGGTTATGCGCGCAACGCGATCCTGCCAAAGAAGCTGGGCGTGGAAGCCAATTCCAAGAATATGAATGATTTAAAGCTTCAGAAAGCGAATGAAGAGAAGGTGGCAGCAGAGAATCTGGCGGCTGCGAAGGAATTGGGAGAGAAATTAAAGGATAAGGAGATCGTGGTTGCCTTGAAGACCGGAGCAGCCGGCAAGACCTTCGGCTCTATATCCTCGAAGGAAATATCAGAAGAGATCAAGAAGCAGTTAGGCTTTGATATTGATAAGAAGAAGATTCAGGTCAAGGAGAGCATTAAGTCCATTGGCATACATAATGTGACGATCAAGCTGCACCCGAAGGTAAGTGCAGAGATCAAGGTTCGGATTGAAGAGGCATAAGTTCTATGGATAGTATGGATGAACAGGTAATACGTAAAATACAACCGAATAGCATAGAATGTGAACAGGCAGTTCTGTCCTCCATGCTGACGAGTCGGGACGCGGTCATTATAGCTGCGGATATCTTACGTCCGGAGGATTTCTATCAGGCCCAGTACGGCGTGATCTTTGAGGCGATGGTCGAGCTGTATCATGAAGGCGTCGGGATCGATCTGATCACCGTGGTAGAGCGTCTGAAGGAGAAGAATGTTCCGGAAAATGTATACAGCTATGATACAATGCAGGAGCTTGCAAGCAGCGATGCGGTCTCAACAAGTATCAAAACCTATGCGGATACCGTGAAGGATCGTTCGAATCTCCGCCGCATGATCAAGCTGTCGGAGGAGACGGCAAATAACTGTTATGCGTTAAAGGGCAAAGCGTCAGCGCTGCTCTCGAATATGGAAAATGAGATTCTGGAAATGACCCAGAATGATAATTCCGCAGGCGATATCGTGCCGATCCGGGAGGTTGTGGATACCGTGCTTCGTAATGTGCGCGCAGCCTCTAAGATCAAAGGAAATGTGACCGGCGTTCCTACCGGATTTCTGGATCTGGATGATATGCTCACGGGTCTTCATGGGTCTGAGCTGATTCTGGTTGCAGCCAGACCGGCCATGGGTAAGACCGCATTTGTACTTAATATTGCAAACTATGTGCTTCTGAAAACGGATGTTCCGGTTGCCATCTTTAACTTCGAGATGAACAAGGAACAGCTGGCACAGCGTATGATCGCTATGGATTCACAGGTGAATTCCCAGAATATCCGGACCGGTAATCTGCAGGACGAGCAGTGGTACAAGCTGTATGAGAGCTCGAATATTCTTGGAAGCACGAAGTTATATATTGAGGATCAATCGAATGTAACGATCGGTGATATCCGGAACAAGTGCCGGAGATTAAAGCAGCGTTATGGGATCGGTCTGATCATTATCGATTACCTGCAGTTAATGAGCGGCAGCGGCAGATCGGATTCCCGTCAGCAGGAGGTATCGGAGATCTCCCGTGGCTTGAAGGTATTGGCGAAGGAGCTTGATGTTCCGATCATTGCCCTCTCCCAGCTCTCCCGTGCGGTAGAGACGAGACCCGGTGATCACAGACCGATGCTCTCCGATCTGCGTGAATCGGGGTCCATCGAGCAGGACGCTGACGTTGTGATGTTTATATACCGTGAGGACAAGTATAAGGAGGATCTTCCGGAGGAGGATAAGAATAAGGCCGAGATCATCATTGCCAAGCAGAGAAATGGTGAGACGGGAACGGTACGCTTAGGCTGGCAGGGTGAGTTCACACGATTTGTGAACCTGGAACGGGCACGTAAAAAATGATACGAACCTGTCGTATCCTGTCAGAATAAGAATCATAATTGAATACGATGCAAATAGAAGACAAGCCCTTCATTCGTGTATGATGAAATCAGTGATATAAAGAACCTTATGATAGGTTGAATATACGGATGGAGGGTATTTCTATGAGTGAAATTAAGTACTTGATATCGGATACCTCGAAGAAGCTTGGGGTGGAGCCTCATGTTCTCAGGTATTGGGAAGAAGAGCTTGATATGCCGATCAAACGCAATGAGATGGGACACCGCTATTATACGGAGGATGATATCCGTGTCCTTATGAATGTGCGGGATATGAAGGAGCGGGGAATCCAGCTGAAAGCCATCAAGCACATTCTGAAGGAATTGTATGCGAATGCGGGATATGATCTCCGTACCTTAGAGCAGGAAGCGGTGCAGAATATTGCGGCAGTCAAGCAGACAGCTGTTATGCAAAATGGACTGAATATGCAGGGGACAGCTGCTGTGCAGAATGGCTTGAACACACAGGGGACAGCTGCCATGCAGAATGGGGTGAACACGCAGGGGACAGCTACTGCGCAAAATGGCTTGAACACGCAGGGAATTGTTACGGCACAGAACGGATCATTGGAACAGGAGGCTGTTGAATCCGCGTCGAGGGAAGGAGCTGCCCTGCAGACAGTAGCGCGAAGCGATGTGGTCTCTGCCGCGATGTCTGCGGATTTCAAGATGGAGCAATTTCAGGAGATCATGTTCCAGATCATTGCCAAGGCATTAGAGAAAAACAACAGCTCACTCTCCGGGAGTATCAGCGCGGAGCTTTCAGATAAGGTGTCAGAGCAGATATCCGAAGCCGTATCCGATACGGTGTCGGAACGGGTATCGGCGAATGTGACGGAGCAGCTTACGGAGCACGTATCTGAGCGGGTATCCGCCAGTGTGACGGAACGGATCTCCGAGGATGTGTCGGAGAGGGTATCGCAGAGAGTTTCTGAGGATGTTTCGGTGAAGGTCAGTGACAGCGTATCCGAGCGGGTATCCGGACAAGTCTCCGACAAGGTGATCAAGCAGATGGATTACATATTACGTGAAAATGAGGAGCGGGAAGAGGAGCGCTTCCGCAAGCTGGATGAGGCAATCCGGCAGCGGCAGAAAGCGAATGCAGAGGCGGCCGCAGCACTAGAGGATAGCAAGAAGAAGAAAAAACATCAATTTGGCAAGAAGGAAAAGAGAAGATCGCGCTTATTTGGATAGTTTTTCTTGCATTTGCGGCTCATTTATACTACACTTTTGATAGTTGTGTTAGAAGACTGCAGCTTAAAAGCAGCATTTCCTTGTGACATGAAATGGGCGGGCTGCATATGATACTAGAACAGACGGAAGAACGGACTTCGTTCTTAAGTTTAAGATGAAGAAAGAAGGATATCGAAGATGGATAAGAAGGCAGTCGTGGTATTATTTGGCGGGCAATCCTCCGAGCATGAGGTGTCTTGTGTGTCTGCGCAGACGATCATTCGTGCGATCGACAAGGAGCAATATGATGTCATCATGATCGGAATTACCAAAGCCGGACACTGGCTCTACGTAAAGGATCTGGCAGATATTGAGAACGGATCATGGGTTCAGGGAACGGTAACTGCCGTGATCTCTCCGGATGCGACGAAGCAGGAGGTGATCTGCATGGATGAGGATGAGGTGAAGACCTATCATATCGATGTAGTATTTCCGGTGCTTCATGGATTATATGGAGAGGACGGAACGGTGCAGGGACTCTTTGAGCTTGCCAAGCTGCCGTATGTGGGCTGCGGGGTCATTGCGTCTGCACTCGGCATGGATAAGTTATATGCCAAGATTGTCGTAGATCGTCTGGGAATCTCGCAGGCAATCTATGTTCCCATGCGGAAATCCGAATTAAAGGATATGGATAAGGCGGTTGCGAAGGTGGAAGGAACCCTTGCCTATCCGGTATTTGTTAAGCCTTCCAATGCAGGATCCTCTATGGGAATCAGCAAGGCGCATAACCGGGAAGAATTGAAGGCGGCGATGATTGAGGCCTCCCGTCATGATGTGAAGCTTCTGATCGAGGAAGCCATTATCGGACGCGAACTGGAATGTGCCGTTCTTGGCGCGGAGGATGTGAAGGCTTCCGGCGTCGGTGAGATCGTTGCGGCAGCAGAATTCTATGACTATGATGCAAAGTATAATAATGCAGAGTCTAAGACCATTATCGGACCGGAGCTTCCGGCCGGTAAGGAGGATGAGATCCGGGACAGCGCAGTTCGGATCTTCAAGGCGTTAGACGGCTTCGGACTGGCAAGAGTGGATTTCTTCTTAGAAAATGATACCAATCGTGTGGTATTTAATGAGATCAACACCCTGCCGGGCTTTACCGGAATCAGCATGTATCCGATGCTCTGGAATGCGAAGGGTGTGGATGTCAAGACTCTGGTAGCGAAGCTTATTGATATGGCTTGGGAGAGAAGAGCGTAATTATATTCTGAGAAAGGAAGCTATCACATGAATACACAGGCACCGATCGGCGTATTTGATTCGGGATTTGGCGGACTTACGGTCATGAAGGAGATCATGCGCCAACTCCCGGGAGAGAACTTAATATATTTTGGCGATACCGCCCGTGTTCCGTACGGTACGAAGTCGAAGGGAACGGTGCTGAAATATTCCCGCCAGATCGTACATTTTCTCATGACGAAGGAAGTGAAGGCGATCGTAGTGGCTTGTAATACGGCGAGTGCCCTTGCATTAGATGAGATCAAGCAGGAAATCGACATTCCGATCATCGGTGTGGTGGAGCCGGGAGCCAAGATGGCGGCTGAGACGACGGAAACCAAGACCATCGGAATCATTGGAACGGACAGTACCATTAAGAGTGGAATCTATACCTCGTATCTTCGAAGACTAGATCCGGAGATCACGGTCGTATCCCGCGCCTGCCCGCTATTCGTTCCGTTAGTGGAGGAAGGCTTGCTGGAGGATCGGATCACGGACGATGTGATCGAGCGGTATCTGCACGAGCTGAAGGATTACGGAATTGACTCGTTGATCTTAGGCTGCACGCACTATCCGTTGATCCGGAATGCGATCCGCAGA
>CACZRT010000118.1 GCA_902783585.1 uncultured Lachnospiraceae bacterium
CGTTTATCCGCGTGATATAATTCAGACAATTAGGGAAGTGGTACTGGATGTTATAACCGCAAAACTTTTGGATAATAGAATGTTTTGCGGTTATAATTTTATAACTAAGTTTTAATAAGGAATAATCTTCCGAAATCCCGATATACTATAATCAAGTAACTATCATTGAATGACATAAGGATATCCTATGAATCATAATAAAATTGACTGGTATTATATTATCTGTACAACGGTTGTGGCTTTTTTGCTAGGAACGATCCTTCATTTTGTCTATGACTGGACCGGCGGGAATCAGATTGTCGGTTTGTTCTGCCCGGTAAATGAAAGTATCTGGGAGCATTTGAAGTTGATCCTGTATCCCGTGTTAATTCTATGGCTGGTCACACTGCGAAGAAATACCATGAATCCACCGTTTTTGTTTGCTAATCGTATGTCAGCCTGTCTGATCAGCATCTTGATCGGCATGGTGACAACGGCAAGTCTGTATTATCTGTTTCATGGTGGTTTTCGTATTACTTTATTAATATTGGATCTGTTGTTCTATGCAATCGGCTTGTTTCTGGGTCAGCTGCATGCATCGATCCTTACCTTCCATCGTGTGATACCCAAATGGATCGGAATTGTATGCCTGATCGGTATCCTGGCATTGGTCGGAATCTTTGCATATTGTACCTTTTATCCATTGGAGCTTCCGATTTTCAAAGAAACCATTGTTGTAATACCTGTGAATTCATAATTTCTATATAAGATTATTTAATAAGCAAATTATTAACATAATAATATTATGTAAACTGATTCGCAATCATTAAACATAATAATATTATGTAAATTAATGTAATTCTTTGAAAAATAATTTAAGGGCAAACAATCCAATAACTACAAATACTATCTATTCATAAAGGTAAACGCCCGGAATCCGTATCGATCCCGGGCGTTCCTATAGTCTTTATTTGTGTTCTACAATATATTGCAGCAGCTCTACCGTTCCATCCACTCCCAGTACGCTGGTATCGATACAGTAATTATAGCTGGCGGTATTGCCCCATTTCTTCGTGGAGTAATAATTATAGTAGGAAGCACGCTGTTTATCTGTCTTCACGATCAGATCCTTCGCCTTATCCTGGCTCAGGTTTGCCCGCTTCATCATCGTCTCGATCCGGACCTCCATCGGTGCATGCAGGAAAAATGAGATCATATCCGAATGATCGGCAAGTGCATAATCCGCACATCGTCCAATCATGATACAAGGACCTTCATCTGCGATCTTCTTGATCGTGTCAAAGGCAGCAAGGAATACCTTGTGATTGATCGGCATATTGATTCCATTCGTATTGATTCCAAGTGAATACGGGTCCATCACAATGGAATATAGCAAGCTGCTGGTCGGTTTCTCGTCAAATTGCTGGAATACTTCTTCGCACAGACCGCTTTCCTTGGCCGCTCTCTTTAACAGTTCTTTGTCGTAAAATGGAATATTCAGCTTCTTGGATAACCGGATTCCAATCTCACGTCCTCCGCTTCCACATTGTCTTCCGATGGTAATGATCGTATTCTGTCCCATAATAACACCCCCGTATTCTGCCACATTTAACAGTAACGCTTCTCGCTCCGCTGCGGATGCAAGCTGCAGGTTTGAAAAGCTGATCACTCTTCATAATCTATTATAGCATATTTTTTCGTTCTTCCAAAGAACTATTCTAATTTCCGCAGTTTATTGATTCTAGCAATTGAGTCAAGTCTTTTAAGTTCCAAAGAACTATTCTAACTTCCGCAGCTTATTGATCAGTGTCTGAAAGTATTCCGGCGGCTCCTTAGTGAATTCCATATATTCCCCCGTTCTCGGATGGTTGAAGCCTAAGGTTCCCGCATGGAGTGCCTGCCCCTGGAGATGGTATAGATTCTTATTTGGACCATAGACGGTATCTCCAAGAAGCGGATGCTGAATGGATGCCATATGCACACGGATCTGATGGGTGCGTCCGGTCTCTAACTGACACTCGATCAGGGAATATTTATCACCAAATGTCTCCAATACACGGTAATGGGTGACCGCCTGTCTTCCATTTCTGACATCGATTGCCTGTTTTTTACGGTCAACCGGATGTCTACCGATCGGACGGTCTATGGTACCCGTAGGCTCTTTGAAGGTTCCGTAGACAATGGCTTGATATTTTCTTGTAATGGAATGAACCTTTAATTGCTCTGCCAGGCTGTTATGGGCCAGATCATTCTTGCAGACCACAAGGAGCCCGGTAGTATCCATATCAATTCTATGTACGATTCCCGGTCTTAGAACCCCATTGATACTGGAGAGGTTCTCCCGACAATGATACATGACAGCATTCACCAGCGTTCCGGAATAATGTCCGGCAGCCGGATGGACCACCATTCCTTTGGGCTTATTAATGACAAGAAGATCTTCATCCTCATAGACAATATCCAGTGGAATATCTTCCGGTTCGATATGAATATCCTCCGGCTCCGGAAGCTGAATACAGATCTGATCTCCGGCTTTTACCTTATAATTGGTTTTCACTTGCTTCTGATTAACTGTAATATGCCCCTGCCCGATCAGATTCTGAATATGGTTTCTGGTAAGCCCTTCATTCTGATTGCTGATCAATTTATCGATCCGGATACCAGCCTGTTCATCGTCGATAATATAGTTTATTTCTTTGTCTTCCATATCATTTTACTCCAAAAATCAAGAATTAAAAAGGAAGCAGACGACTAATCGTCTTCTTCCTCTTCATTTGAAAATATATGATGTAAAAATGTTGTCCGCTCTGTCGAATCAGTGGATTCCGTATTCTTAGGATCGGAGTGTATAGTATCTGTCTGATGATCAGAAATGTCTGAGGACTCTTGTTTCGAGGTAATGTCCTCTGACACCTCCGAAGAACGAGATGCCTCATTGCGCTGTACCGCAACTTCCTGATGAGCTTCTTTGCCAAGAAATCCCACTAATTCCACGTGCCGATATTTCGTAAAGAGAAGGACCACGATCACGGCAATGGATAATGTGACATACATATCCGCCACGTTGAATACCGGGAAGTTGATCAGCTTAATGTACAGAAAATCAACTACGCCGCCGTGCAGGAACTGAATCGTATCCGTATTACCGGTATGCAGGAATTCCGTCCCGAGCACACGGTCGATCATATTCCCGATGGCACCGGATCCAAGAAATAACATACATACATTTAACGGGCGAAAGTAGCTATCCCGCAGCAGCCGTACATACAGAAATCCCACAGCGATCAATACGATCACGGTAAAGATCAGGAACACGACCTGCTTTCCCTGGAACATTCCCCATGACATTCCTTCATTCTGCAGATAATACAATCCGAAGATATCTCCGGCGATCGGATAGTATTCGTGCATAGCGAAGTGCTCAACGATCATGTACTTGGTATATTGGTCGAATGCCACGAGTACAATGATCGCAACAATCGCCCTTAAGAATTTCATGAATGTTCCTGATTGATTCATATATCATTAGATAAAGGTAAATCCTGTGCTGTTCGCGTCCTCATCTTCCAGCATCTTATGCTTATCTACCTTATCTTCTACCTCTCCTTCTAATGCTTCACTATCGACAGTCTCTTCTTGTACAGGCTCTTCCTTCACTTCTTCCTTCTTAGCCTTCTTAGATTCTTTCTTCTTCTTCTCTTCGACTGATGCAAATGGATCAACGAAGGAATCTGAATTGCCAAGATTCTGATTGGTAGCTGATACAAATGGATCATTATACCGATCGGCATCGTCACGCTCGCCTAAGGTTCCGCCGGTATCACCGTTATCGAAACCAGGAAGTGGAGACTGCTCTCCTTCGGCAATAAAGTCTGCCATCGGATTCGTACTCATATAGGCATCATTCGCTGAGGCAGTGCTCTTGGCAAATGCTCCGAATTCAGCCGGATCCACCTTGAATGTATCACTGGTAAGCAGATTCATCTGTGCCTTCAGGAACTGTGTGAACTGTGCCTTATACTTGGTATATTGCTGTACAAGGGTAACTGTCTGATTATGAACACGCTCTAATTCATTCTTCGCATCTGCAGTATGTTCTTTAGCCTTATTCACAGCCTCTAATTCAATCGCCTGAGCCTTCATCTCTGCGGTACGGATCGTCTCTTCGGATGTCTTCTCTGCAAGAACCAGAGCCTTCTGTAAAGAGGCCTCTATATTCTTGTAATGCTGCAGTCCCTCATTCAGCATATTGATCTTATCCTTCATCTCTACATTGGAACGATATAATTCCTCGTAGTTCTCAAGGATTTCCGTCATAAAGCTGTCGACATCCTTCTTGTCATAACCGATTCCGGACTTAAATGACTTAGATTGAATCTCTACTGGTGTAATCATACTTACTTATCCTCCTGATCTCTGCAATCGATGTCTGATACATTCAATAACAACAATGCAGATTATTCTAATACCGTTCAGATCTTATAAGATCTGAATCTATTCTTATTTCATTATCTCATATCAATTCCGGTTCACAAAACGATTTCAAAAATTATAATCTATAAAACCGATTCAAAGAGATTCCCATTAAAAAGCTCCAAGATTCGGGGATATGGTGGAATCATTCAATAACTCTTCCCGTAAATCTCCGGAAACCTCGATATCCGCCGGAGCAGCAACAAAGATATTACCGGATATCGCCTGCAGGGAACCATCTAAGGCATAGGTTGCTCCACCGATGAAATCAATGATCCTCTGTGCCAGGGATAATTCAATTCCTTCCATATTGATGATGATCGCCTTACCATCCTTTAAGAAATCTGTAACTGTCTGTGCTTCATTAAAATCCTGTGGCTTGATTACGTACACTTCGCTACCTCTCCCATTCATTGATACGACCTTGGTGTTGCCGGTCGGTCTCGGACGGCTCTTATATTGCTTCTTTGAATAGTCATCCTCATATCCACCGGCTTGCTGCGGCTTGGAAGTGCCAAATCCGGAAGAAGTTCTCTTAGCATTCTGTGCCGGTGCAGCCTGTCCGCCCTGATAATTATATGTGCCGCCGTTCATTCCCTTCGGTTCCGGCTGGAACTTTGGCTTCTTCGATCTCACCGGTTCTACCATATCGATCTCATCATCAAATAGATCATCGCTATCGTAGTCTTCATCATCCCCACTGCTTAATCCTAAGATACTTTTAAATTTGTCAATTCCATTTCCCATGACAGATCTCCTATCCCTTTATATATTGTAATTTCTTTCTCCAAATATACCGGTTCCTACCCGGATCATGGTCGCGCCTTCTTCGATCGCTACCATATAATCATTCGTCATGCCCATTGATAGCACACTCATATTAACATTATCAATGTTTCGTGTTTTTATGTCAAGTAATAATTTGTGCAGTTTTGCAAAAATCTCACGATTATCTTCGGGATTTTCAACAAAAGGAGCGATCGTCATCAATCCCTGAATATGTACATTCGGAAATGCGGCAATCTCCTGTACTGCGGCGAGAACCTCATCATAGTGAAATCCGAATTTTGATTCCTCTTCTGCTACATTCACCTCTAACAGGATCTTGCATTCTGTCTGCTTCTTAGCTGCCTCCTTCTGAAGCTCGGCGGCTAATTTGACAGAATCAACAGAATGAATAAGAAGTGGCTTATCTACGATGTATTTCACCTTATTCGTCTGTAGATGACCGATCAGGTGCCAGGTGACATCCGTTCCGATCACTTCCATCTTATGCGTAAGCTCCTGTACCTTATTTTCACCGAATTCCGTCATTCCACAGGCGATTGCTTCCTGGATATCCTCGATAGGCTTTGTCTTACTGACGGCGATCAGCGTAACCTCGGAACGATTACGTCCGGCACGCGCACATGCCTTGGCAATATTGCTCTCAACCTGTTCGATATTCTCCTTGATCATATATTACTATCTCCTTTTCGATGTTATATTGGAGGCTTCCTACTGGATCATAGTTCCCTCTTCTACCAGGGAAGCATCCAGCACAATGCGGTCATACAGTGCCAGGCTGTAATCATCGCCGTCCTGAACAATGGTGAATTCTTCATCGGAATTCAGGATCGTAACCTTCTCAAATGTCGCAACACCGCGATTGATATTATATACTCCGGTCATCGTGACTCTGGCCGCCTGACTGATCGGCAGTGTCTCATCGGAATTATTTTTGATCAGTACCGCATTCTCCGCGAAGTTACCCGGATTTATATAGACCGATTCTTCATCGCTGTCATAGATATCGGGCTCCACCAGATCCACCGACAGATTCCCTTCCTCGTCCAGCGTCCGCACATTCACATAGGCTGCAGAATTCGAATTCGCTCCGGCAACCATATACTCTCTCGGAAGCCTGATCACCTGCTTTTCCAGGATTGCGGTATTCGGAATGGCAAGTCCTTCATCCTTATCCATAACGATCTCAATAGTAATGAACCGTTCATCACAGTAATTTACCATCAGCTTGTCTAATGTAATCTTCGCATAATGCTCGGATCCGTTCTGAAGGATCTCCAGATCTCCGTAGATCTCCCGTGAAATATTCGGTAAATGTAAGGTTACCCGCGTGTCTTCCGCAAGACGGGAGGCATCCTCGTCCGATAACGGAAGGATCAAATTCCAGTATTCGCTTGTGATCAGCTTATAGACCGGTGTGCCATTCTGAAGGATTTCCCCGGTCTTTAATGACTTCTTGCTGTATTTTTCTATATCAAAATCAGACTTGGTAACGGATTCCGGTGTCAAGGCTTCATATCCGTCCTGGTAATACGTTACGACACCGCTTTCCGATGAATTGACCTGATGAAAGGACACGCCGGAACCGGCAGAGGTCAATTCCTCCAACACCTGTGTATTGGCAATATCTAGAACCTGACTTTCCAGATCATATTTAAAATCATATACATCGGAAAAATTCGTATTGGAAAAATAATTCTGAAAAGAAGCAATGGATGACCGGATCTGCTCATAACCTGCACTGTTTAACTGCGCACCGTTCGCAGAGGCTTCCGCGATCAGATCATTCAAAGTTCCCGTAGAATCTAAGGTATAGACGGTCGCATTCTTGCCGACCCGTTCGCCATTCCGAATATAATAATTGACATATCCGGCCTGTTCCGTATTCACAAGGGTTTCATTCCGAAGAATCATAGCCATTCCTGTGATATTGGAATCCATATAGCTGTTCTGAACCTCGTAAACAGACACGTGATCCTGATTCATGCTCCGAACGATCTGAACCACAATGAAGATAAAAATAAGACTGAATACAATGATACCGATATTGATTGTTGGTATAGCGTGAAACCTCACGATCTTATTATTACGGCTCATGATATTCTCCCTTCTTACATCTTCTTTGATTATAGTACAATTTACGTATATTCACAATGATAAACTTAGCTGTTTTTAATTATCCGTTTCTCCGATCATGGATAACTCTTCATTCATGACCGTATATAGATAGGCATGTGAACTGATTCCGCAGATCACGGTGATATATTCCTTATCATCGCTGTCCTTTGCCAACAGGATCAGACAGCAGCCGGCCTCGTTCGTTGTACCGGTCTTGCCGCATAGTACCGTGATTCCGTCAGGAGCAGCTGTCGTTCCATTCACATATTGATTCGAATTTGCGAGTGTCTTATGGATCACATTACCATTCTGATCGGTCAGGACGAGGTCATGTCCGGACTGTCCGGCAATCTCACGATATTCATCATATTTCACAAGTTCCCGATAGATCAGATACAGATCATAGCCCGTCGTATAATGATCTTCATCCTGCAGCCCATGCGGATTGGTAAAATGCGTATGGGTTGCCCCAAGCTCTGCCGCCCGTGCATTCATCATCTTGACAAATGCCGCATCACTGCCGGCTACATATCTTCCCAGTGCAACAGCATAATCATTCGCGGATTCTAATAACAGGCCGTTCAGTAATTCCCGTATCGTGATATGATCTCCTACAGAAAGATCCAGGGAAACTGCCATCGGATCTCCCAGATCGATCGGGGAATCCAGCGTATAGACATCGTCCAGATGTCCATGCTCCAAGGTCAGCAAAGCAGTCATAATCTTCGTAACACTTGCCGGATATATGGTTTCGAACGCATTCTCACTATCTACGACTGTATTCTCTGTGTTATTAATACATAATCTTGTGGTCGCATAGGAATCCACCTTCGGAGAATACGGGATCACCGCATAATTCTGACTGTAGCTTGCCGTGATCTGTGGCGTGGCAAGCGGCAATTCCACTGTATAAGGCCGATCCATGTCAATTTCAAAATAATTGACAACCTCCTGCTCTTCATCAGAATCAGCCGGATCTGCAGATACCGTTTCTGTCTGCGGTACGGTCAGACTACAGCCGGTAAGGGATACGATCATACACAAACAGATCCCTATACTGAGATATGTTTTCCATAAGTTATACCATGAATGCTTCATATTGCCTCCATACATGTCCTGCTGCGATCGGACGGAATGAAATAATCGTCAATGCCTGATATCGATTCCTGCTATACGCACAAAGAAAGCTGTCTGACTAAGAGATTCCCGGTCGGACAGCTTATCGATCATGACTTATAGATATCACGCCATTCCAGATCGCCACGCTCTAATGCTTTGATCAGAAGCTCGGCAGTTGCCAGATTCGTTGCAAGCGGAATGTTGTGCATGTCACATAATCGGAATATATTATTAATATCAATCTCGTGTTTATTCGAATTCAGCGGATCTCGCAGGAAGATCAGCATATCCAGATCATTATTCTCAATCTGGGAGCCTAACTGCTGCTCGCCGCCCAAGTGTCCCGCAAGATATTTGTATACATTCAGATTCGTAACCTCTTCGATCAAACGTCCGGTCGTGCCGGTTGCATACAACGAATGCTTGCTCAGTATTCCACGATATGCGATACAGAAATTCTGCATCAATTTTTTCTTCGAATCATGCGCTATCAAACCAATATTCATATGTCCACCCCAATACGTAATATTCTACCTTCTCAATACTTCTTCTTATGTAACCCTATATTAAGCACCAGCCCGATCCCCACACAACAGGCCAGTAATGAGCTTAATCCATAACTCACAAATGGTAACGGCAGACCGGTATTCGGTAAGATCTGCGTTGCCACACCGATATTAATAAATGACTGGAAGCCCAGCAGGATCGCCACCCCACTGGCAATCAGCATTCCTTCCGTATCCTCCGCCTTTCTTGCGACACGTATACATTGTAACACTATTAACAGTATGATTGCAATAATAAAGACACACCCAACAAAGCCTAATTCTTCTCCTATAACCGAGAAGATGAAATCCGTCTGCTGTTCGGAAATGAGATTCGCGTCTTTCACTGTTGCAAGAGAATCGGAATTGATCCCTTTCCCATTCAGCATTCCCGAGCCGATCGCCATCACGGAATTGGCCTGCTGATATCCGGTAGTAAGTGCGTAATCCTGCGGATATAAAAAGGCAAGGATACGACCTACCTGATATTCATTTTCAATTAACTTCTGATCCGGCTGCTGAATATACCAGAAAAAGATACTGGCAGTCGGGATCAGGATCAGGATAGCAATTCCTATGATCTTGTAACTAAGTCCGGCAACAAACAACATAGCCAGCATGATCAGAAAGATATCGATCGTCGTGGACAGATCCGGCTGTTTGTATATGATATACATCGGAATCGCGCAGAATGCAGCGATCGCGAGCAGCGTATACCATTTATTCAGCCGTTCCTTCAGCTTCGTAAGCAGGACAGCCATGCATATGATCATCAGGATCTTCGTGAACTCCGAAGGCTGAACGGTCATGAAATCGCCGATCGCATACCACCGCCTTGCATTATTAACCGTAGATCCAAATGGTATGATCCCTAACAGCATGATCAGATTCAAGCCGTACAGGATCAGCCAGAACTTACAGTAATAATGATAATCGATCAGAGATACAACTACCATGACCAGCAGACAACCGATCAGACCTATGATCTGCTTTCTGGTATAGGAACTATCTGCGCTGTTAATGATGATCGTACCAAACACCGTTGCGACGATCACTAAGATCACCAATTTGAAATTATAATTCTTAAGGTGATAGCCCTTTAACATGCCCGTCTCCCTGCCTGTATAATCCTTTCAATCATTCATGAATCCTGCATTCGCATACCGCTTATTTCTTTGTATTATTCGCTTTTAATTCCTTGATCGGAATATTGGCATAAATGGCCGGAACAGAACCATTACCACCCTCCGACTCGGTCTGGGTGATCTGAATATCAAGCCCTGACGCGTCGATTTCCACATATTTGGAAATAACCTCTATGATTTCATTCTTGATCTGTTCCATCACATCCGGAGAACAATTCGCACGGTCGGATACCAAAAGCAGCTTCAAACGATCTTTTGCATAGTCTCCAGAAGTCTTTTTTCTACCGAAAAATAACTCTTTTAATCCCATGGTATTCGCCCTCCTTAGTTATTCGATTTCTTGAACAGCTTGGATAATTTCTTGAAGAAACCATCACTGCTTAAGTCTAAGAACGGTACTTCTTCACCTAAGATCCGCTTACAGATATTATTATAGGCCTTACCCGGCAGAGAATTGTCGCCAACCAGCGGTTCACCCTGGTTCGTAGATACAACGATATTCTCATCGTCCGGAACTGCACCGATCAGATCGATTGCAAGGATTTCCACAACATCATCAATGGACATCATATCCCCGCGCTTTACCATGTCCATACGGATACGGTTCACGATCAGATTGATCTTCTTAATATCATTTGCCTCCAGCAGACCGATGATACGATCCGCGTCACGAATGGCGGATACCTCCGGTGTCGTTACGACCAGAGCACGATCTGCCGCTGCGATCGCATTCTTAAAGCCCTGTTCAATACCTGCCGGACAATCCAATAATATGTAATCGAACTCATCGCGAAGCTCCTCTACCAGTTTCTTCATCTGCTCCGGAGAGACAGAGGTCTTATCTCTGGTCTGTGCAGACGGAAGCAGGAACAGATTCGGATAGCGCTTATCCTTGATCAATGCCTGCTTATACCGGCAGTTCCCCTCTACAACATCAACTAAGTTATAGACGATCCGATTTTCCAGGCCCATAACCACGTCCAGATTACGCAGTCCGATATCCGTATCGATCAGAACAACCTTCTTGTCCAACTTAGCCAGACCGGTTCCCACATTTGCAGTTGTAGTTGTCTTACCTACACCACCTTTACCGGATGTTATTACAATTACTTCGCTCACTGTTCATTCCTCCACTCATGCGTTATTTGTATATATCCTGGTCTTATCTGATGTCATATCTTAATATCAGAGAGGACCGATTTGCTAATAGGTTCAATGTATATATTATCATTCTCAACGAACGCGATCTGTGCATCCATATCCTTCTTGCCAAGCTTCTTTTTCTGCTTGTCCGGTGCGCGTCCGATGATGTCACTGATCTGCACCTGCATCGGCTCCATCGTCAGTGCCAGAACAAATGCGTTTCGGTTCCCGGAGGCACCTGCGATCGCAGTGCCTTTTAGTGCGCCGAGAATAATGATATTACCGTTCGACAGCACCGTAGCTCCCGGATTCACGTCCCCGATCATGATCAGACTGCCCGAGGCCTCCAATGTCTGCCCGGATCTTAAGGTTCCCTTATAGAATAATCCATCGCTGTTCTCCGGATAGATATAATGGGTCTCATCCGCTGCATCCGAGGTTTCTGTGCCTTGCTCCGTACTGCTTACCCTGCTTTCATTCGCGTCAATGATTCTGTGAAAATACTCTTCCGTCTGCTTATTATTATCAATAATATACGGTATCCGGAGCGTTGTCCGCTTCTTGATCAGATCCAATACCCGGTCGATCTCCTCCGATGACAGCTCCCGTCCTTCGATCGTTAATGCCGATTGTGTCGTCTGATTAAAATATTTCGCCGAATCATCAAACCTTATTCCGATCTCGATCAGCAGATCCTCAAACGGAACCTCCGGATCCAAGACCAGCACGATACCGTACTTGTTTCCTTTTATCAATACATGTTCCTTCAAATGATCACCTTCATATCATACTTTTGTGCCACTTACCAATATATACAAAAAACGAAGAATTGGCAAGAAGATTTCTATTAATCCACATGTGTACTGTCGCCGGACACATTGCTGTCCTCCAACAGCTCCGGTTGATAATAATAGGCATAGACAAAGCTCGCAAGCTCCTGCGCATTACCGGAGGAATATCCATACGGAATTACCGTCGTAACCGTGATCTCCGGATCATTATACGGAGCAAATGATACAAACAGACCGTGATTGGCCCTTGTCAGATCCTCCTGCGCAGTACCGGTCTTGCCGGCAACCTCCACATTTAACTTATGAAACAGGCTGGACTCCGCGGTATTATTCGTGATTACCTGCCGCATACCCGTATGAACGGAATTCCATAAAGCATTCGGAATCTCCGGATGGGAGACCACCTGCTGATTTCTCTGATATACACTATCGCCCTTATAATCCCGGATATCCGCGATCAAAGACAGATCGTAGCAATCTCCTTTGGTCGCAATGGTATTCACATATCTTGCCATCTGGATCGGCGTATAACTATTACTACCCTGTCCGATGGCAGATCGGATCGGCGCTTCATCCGAGACATTCGGCATCATTTCCGGCAGCTCGATCCCGCTCTTACGATCCAGTCCGAATACAGCCGCATATTTGGCAAGACGGTCAATACCGATCGCTTCCACATATTCATCCTTCGTATTCTTGCTTAACCGGTATCCGACCTCATAGTAGAAATAATTACAAGACACCTCTAATGCGGACGGAATTCCGATCGTACCATGCGTTCCCGGATAGATCCAGCATCTTGCTTCCGGCTTGATCTCATCAAATACACCATGTGTCTCAATGGTTTCATCCAGTCCCAATACTCCCTCCTGAACGCCGGCGACCGTGGTCACCATCTTGTAGGTAGAACCCGGCGCTGTTCTCTGCTGGGTGGCACGATTATACATCGGACTAGTGATATCCGCATTCAGACGCCTATAATAATCGGCATCAATGGTGTTCGTCAGACGATTATTGTCATAGCTTGGATAACTGACAAGCGCCAGAACCGTTCCGGTCTTAACATCGGTCACGACTACGGAACCGGAGCAGGGATCTAAGGCTAACTGCGCCGGTGTGATCTGAAGCTTATCGATCTTCCGGTACATAAAGATATACGAAGACATACTGCCGCTCATAAACGGCTCATAATCCTCATCCTCCGTGCTTAAGATTCCCTGATCGTATAACATCTGACAGACCTGTCTTCCGCTCGTCTGTCCTGATTCTATCATATATTTGATTACAAGTTTGTCGAAATTACCATCTTCTCTCAGATTACGTACGACCGTATCCACCAGCGCAGAATAGATCTCCTCCGAATCATAGTAATCACTGCTCAGATCAAAATGAGAGATATCAATGGCGTTCTGATTAATGGCATACCGAAGATAATCTCCTAAGCTGATCGATTGCTGGTTCTTATAAGCCACATAAGTCTCGTCATTATCCGGGATCAATGTTACATCGAGGATTCCATCCTTCACCAGCGAATCATAGATGTACTCCATGTATTCTTGTTCATATTCATCTAAATTCTTCACAGGTTCCACAGACGTCCGCAGATTATTCTCGATCCGGGTAATGATCGCATTCTGTTCCATTTCAAATACGGTAAGAAAGCTTCGTTCATTCTCGGTTGCCTGATCGGACCGGATATGCGTCATGGTCAGGGTGTTATTATTAAATAAAGCAAAATACACGTCATTGATCGGGATCAGGATATTCTTCTCATCACCTTCATAATTACCCTCTGACAAATGCGACAGCAGAATTCCGGCAAGCTCCCGTTCCAATGCATCATAGCAATACTTGGTAAGATCCTTATCAATGGATAAGTAAACATCATTACCGGCAACTGCTTCCTTGCTGTCTAAGACCTCCAGCACACGCCCTAAGTTATCTACAAACAGGTGCTCATATCCATTCGAGCCGCGAAGCGAGCTTTCGAAGGAATTCTCAATCCCCATCTTACCAACCACATCCAGGGACGAGTATTTCTCATCGTCCTTCAGATCCTCGTTATATTCGCTTAATTCATCAGAATCAATATTCCCGATATATCCGATGATATTGGCAAAATACTTCGAGTCCGTATAGACTCTGGTCGAATCTACCGTGACATCCATACCCAGAAGATCATTTCTGTTCTCCGAGATCTGAGATACGCTGACCTCAGACACATTCTGGGCGATCTTGACCGTCATATACTGCTGGAACCGGTTCAGCCACAGAGAATATCTGACCGCCATGATCTTCAAGGCATCTTCCTTGGAATAGGAATCCGCAATATCAAAGTTCCGGTTCTTCTTTGCGTTATTGTTATTCTTTAAGTACTGAAACACTTCCTCTGCCGAAGCATTCTCATGATGATCCTTTTTTAACTCATCCTCAGAGCTTACCGCATAGACCTCCATCCGGAACCGTGTCAAAGAATTACCGCTGACTGTGAATTCCAGATCGCCGCTTCCATTCAGCCGGATCGGGAAATCACTGTAATCGACCTGATCCCCATTGGATTCCAGAATCCGGATCGTCTTGTCCACAATCTGATTTCTCAGCTCATTTTCAGAGAGCCCCAGTTCATTGGCGCGGGAAGACAATCGGGAATCATTTCCGAAGGTAACCGAATACGAGATCATATTATATGCCAGTACATTGCCGTTCCGGTCATAGATATTGCCCCGCGACGCAGGAAGTGACACGGTCCGTTCCTGTCCATATTCAAAATTATCCAGATATTTCTGCCCATTTACGATCTGAAGATTGAACAGACGATAGATCAGAATTCCGAATAGAACGAAGAATATAATAGTCATCGGAAACAGCCGGTGACTCATATATTGCTTTAGATATTCCCTGACCGCTTCGAATAATTCCTTGATCATGACTTATCCACCCCTTCTTCCAGAGATTTCAGCCATAGATTGATCCGGACTAACGGTTTATAGATTACAAGTGACAGGATCATGGTGTAGACCATTTCCGGTAAGATCACATGAACAAAGTAGAAGCCGAAGTCCAGACGTCCGCGGAGCAGATAGCTCACGATATAGACGATCAATCCGAAAAAGAAGTCATTTACGCCCACCATCAGCATTGGGAGCAGAATGTCCTCCATATAATATACGCGGTGAAAATAGCCGTTGATATACCCCAGATACATATATAACAGGGCATACGGACCTAAGATCGTTCCATACATGGCATCCACCAACAGACCGGACAGGAAGCCAACGACCATTCCTTCCTTCCGTCCCCGCATCATGCCAAAGGAAACCGTCGGGATCAGCAGCAGATTCGGCACAACACCGGCAAATTCCAGATAACGAAATGCCGTTGTCTGCAGCAGAAAGCATATTAATATGATAAAAACCTGTATCAAAAAACGTCGCATAATATTCTTATTGATCTCCCACATTCTGCTTCAGATCTAATATCACAAGCACGGTCTGTATGTTGTCAAAATCCACTGCCGGCTTCACATCTCCGGACATGGTCAGATTATTGCTGTCGATCGTAAGATTCGATACATAGCCGATCGTCAGCCCAGGAAGGAACTTGTCACTGATTGCAGAAGTGATCAGCTCATCCCCTTCATTAATATTCGCGTCCTTCGTTATATGCTCGACACGAATATAGCCCTCATCCATATATTTCTCATCCCCAAGGACGGAGCATAACGCATCATCGGTCAAGAACATGGCACTGACCGTACTTTCATCATCGATAATGGAACGAACCTTCGCATAATTCGGTCCCACCTCTGTTACGATCCCGACAAGTCCGTTACCGGAGATCACATTACATCCCACCTGAATTCCCTGGGAAGAGCCGCGATCTAAGATAAATGTATCAAACCAGTTGCCGGCATCCTTCGATATTACGTTGGCCGCAACCTTATCATAGCTTGGATATCGGGAATCAATCTCATAGAGAGACCGCAGCGCCTTCAGTTCATCTTCATCCGACAATGCGATCCGGTTATCCCGCTGATATTCATCAAGCTGTTCCCGAAGCGCTTCATTCTCCTCTTCTAACCGCTTGATCTCAGTCATCAGATCTACCTTATCCGTGACCCATAAACCGATATAATTCACGCCGCGCTGCATTGGTGTGATCGTTACCCCGGTAATATAGTGAAGAGGCTTCACGATATCCTCAAACAGATAGGATAATCCGATCAAAACCAGACAGACGATGGTCAGGATCAATAAGATATATTTAGTTGGTAATCCGTTTTTATTATTAAAATTCATATGATTCCCTATATCCAAGTCTTATGATACAATTCGTTATCGATTCAGCATACCCGCTTCCGCAAAGCTGTAATACGACATATCCCCGATAATAATATGATCGATCAGCGGAATATTAAGCAGCTCACCGCTCTGCTTTACCTGCACCGTAACCTTCTGATCCTCCTGACTGGGCTTGGCATTCCCGGAGGGGTGATTATGTACCAGAACCACACTGACTGCATTACATTTCAGCGCCTCGAGATAGATCTCTCTGGGTGAGATCAAGGAAGCATTCACGGTCCCCTTCGTGATCATCAGCTTCTTGATCATCTTACAGCATTGGTTCAAATATACGGCATAGACATATTCCCGTGTCTCATACCTTAGATCATTCATAAAATATTCCGCTATAGAAAGCGGACTTCCGAGCGTCACCGATTCTTCCGTATTAAGTAACGATAATCGTCTGACCAGCTCTCCGATCACCAGTAACTGATTCGCCTTCACGCTCCCAATTCCCGGTATCTCCATCAACTGTTCCCGGCTCAGATACATAAGCCCCTTTAAGTTCTGATGAGTCTCATCCTTCCTTAAGATCTGATGGGCCAGCTGAACCGAATTCAAATCCTTATTGCCTGTCCGCAGTATGACTGCAAGTAATTCCGCATCACTCAAATGCCCCGGACCGTATTGCTCACATTTTTCATATGGACGTTCCGATACAGGCAGATCCTTAATTGTTTCTTTCATTAACAGTATGTCCTTTCTACGCTCAGGTTACTACAAGACTCCCATTAGATCCCATATCTGTCTGTGTACTGCAAGCAATAAAAAAGTCATATATCTGCGAACGAAATCTATCATTCTTAAAAAAGCCGCAAAGATTATTTTACCATATTTTGATTCCCTTATCAACCATTCGCTGTAAGGATTTCATAATTCCGTATTTGGCATGCGGATAGGTAAGCCCTCCCTGGAAATAGACCGCATACGGATCCTTCATCGGTCCATCCGCCGATAACTCAATGGAAGCACCGGATATAAAGGCTCCTGCAGCCATGATCACATCACTGTCATAGCCCGGCATCGCCCAAGGGATCGGTGTCACATAGCTGTCTACCGGCGCTGCCGCCTGAATGCCTTCGCAAAATGCCACTAACAGTTCCGGCTTGCCGAATTCGATTGCCTGAATGATATCATACCGTTCTTCTGTCGCTTTTGGAATTGCACGGAATCCAAGCTGTTCATAGATGTTCGCGGCAAATACCGCGCCTTTCAGTGCCGCAGCAGTTACTGTCGGAGCGAGGAAAAATCCCTGAACGAAGGACTGGATCGTACCGAGATTCGCGCCCAGTTCCTTACCGAGTCCCGGAGCAGTCAGGCGGTAAGCTGCCCGGTCAACACATTCCTTCGTACCGGCTATATACCCACCGATCGGTGCCAAGCCGCCGCCCGGATTCTTAATCAGCGATCCGACAACAAGATCGGCGCCGACATCCGATGGTTCACGTTCCTCCACGAACTCGCCATAGCAGTTATCCACCATACAGATCACATCCGGCTTGATCTTCTTGATATATGCGATCAATTCTCCGATTCGTTCCACAGAGAGCGTTGGTCGTGTTGCATATCCCTTTGACCGCTGAATTTCCACTAATCTGGTCTTCTCTCCTATTGTCTCCCGAATCCCATCATAGTCAAAGGAACCATCCGGAAGTAGATCTACCTGCCGATAGCTAATTCCGTATTCGGCCAGTGATCCGGTTGACGGACGGATACCGATGATCTCATCTAAGGTATCATACGGCTTGCCCACCGGAGACAGGATCTCATCTCCCGGTCTTAGGTTGCCGGCAAGCGCAATATGAAGCGCATGGGTTCCACAGGTGATATGCGGACGCACTAAGGCATCCTCTGTATGGAAGACATCTGCATAGATCTTCTCCAAGGTATCCCTGCCATCATCATTATAACCATATCCGGTTGACGGATTTAAGTGTGCTGCGCTCAAATGGTGCTTCTGCATACTGTGGAGCACCTTCGCCTGATTGAATTCCGCAATCCGGTCAATCTCAAAGAATCGCGGCATCAATTTCTCTTCTACCTGTTGGCAATAATCAAAGACCTTACTATCAATGCCAAGTTCCTGATAGATTCCGTAAATATCAACGTTACTCATTTAGGTATTCCTCTTTCCTTTCACAATCGAGTAGGGAATAGTATCCCTACTCGATCCGATATTGATATCCACATCTCGCCTTGCGGCTCGATGATGGATATTCGCCGAATGGAAATATTTGCATGCAAGCACGCATATTTCCACTCGGCTCATTATCTACACAAATATAAGGGTGCGTAAACACCCTTATATTCTTACTTCTATCTGCATTTGTCAAGAATCAAAGCTAACTTAACCGGAAGTAGCTGATCTCATTGCTTAACTCGTCTGCGATCTCCTGCAGACTCTTCGCATTATCTGAGATCAAATGGAAGGAAGCATTCAGCTCTTCCATAGCCGCATTCGTTTCTTCCGTTCCGGCTGCATTCTGCTGAGATACTGCAGACAGATCATCAATAATACCGATCAGGCTGTTCTTGCTGGTATTGATCTCGTTTGTCTTCTCTCCGGTATCCTTCGCAGCATCCTGTACCTTCAATGCATTATCCGATAATTCCTGCATATCGTTCTTAGTAAGCGTAATGCTGTCTGACTGCTTCTGGAATTCGTCTCGTAGAGAATCCGCCGTAGCAACCGAGCTTTCAGAGTCAGCCACTAATTGATTGATCACACTTCCAATCTGTACAGCTGCATCCTGCGACTGGGTAGCCAGCTTGGAAATCTCCGAAGCAACAACCGCAAATCCGCGTCCGGCATCGCCGGCCCGTGCCGCCTCGATCGAAGCATTCAAGGAAAGCAGATTCGTCTCTTCCGCAATATTCGATATGATATCCGTCATCTTGGAAATCTCTTTTACCGAATTCGCAGTATTCTGAATAACCTCCCGAATAGAATCCACCGCTTCCGTTACATCATTATTCTGAACAAGCAGCGCTTCCATGGCTGCCATTACCTTATCACTGGCATGACGCATATTCTCGGCAAGTTCATTTAACATATGGATATTATCCGTGATCCGGTCTACATCCTCGCCCATATGATTCGTATTCTCTGCAGCATCCTGCGTGCTCTCCGCCTGCATGGTAGATCCCTTGGCAATCTCTTCTACTGCTTCCGTTACCTGACGGGACGCTTCAGCCGCGCCGGAAGAAGATTCCGACAACTCATCTCCGGAGGTCTTAATGCTATCGGAAAGCTGAACCGTACTTCCAATAACTTCCACTAATTTATCCTGCAGATTCACAACAGCCCGGGCGATCTTACCAATCTCATCCGGTCGTTTGGTGATCGCAGTCGGAACCTCATGTGTCAGATTACCACCTGCAAGATCTAACACAGAATCCTCTAACAGCATCATTTTCTTAGATACAATATTGGCAAGCGTAATACCTACTATACAAAGACCGACACCTACCAGCAGACCAATGATCAGGATCTTAATGAACATATTGGTAATCTGATGGTTAATATCCCTGGCTTCACGAACCGTAAATACCATTCCGATCACGTTATCTCTATCATCAATTAACGGAACATATACACCATGGTATCTCAGACCATCAATATTGATATTTTTGGAATAATAATTCTCGCCATTAGTTAAGACCGTCGTTCTCAGATCATCATTGACAGGAAAATCCGTTATCGGATTACCGGCCTGATCCATCATGGAGGTAAGAACCGGAATATCGCCATAGAAAATGGTATATCCAAGTCCGGTCTGACTGCTAAGATCAAGCATCTGCTCTCCGATCTCATCATTGATCCGGACTCCGCCCTTAAATAAGGTACCGTTCGCATATAACCAGGCACCGTCATATTCATTTGAAATCTCATCAACCAAATGATAGGTCGCGATCTCCAGCTCCTCCTTCGCCATATCGAATACCATTTTTCTCGAAGAATTACCGGATACCGCAATAATTACAACAGCCGTCAGCATAACCGCGATTGCTGACAGTATGATCACCTTCATAATGATCTTTTCACGCAATACTCTCATAATCCATCCCCTTCCCGCCTGTGGTAAATATTTAATACCTTCAAACACTTATTTCTTAAACATCGTATTACCTATATTGTCTTACGGATAACTTACAAGTATGATTTATTCTTTACCTGCCTAAAAACAGTACTATATAACTTTTTCTATTATAACATAAATAACCTACAGGATTCCACATATTTTTATGATTTATATCTCAATTTCATATATCAATTTGATATCTCAATGATTGATGATCGTATCGATTCTTGTTATCATAGCATCTAATATACTATCCGTATCCTCGAATTGCCCACGGTCCAGCCAGATCACATCCGGTTCCCGCTTGAACCATGTCAGCTGACGCTTGGCAAAGTGTCTGGTATCCCGCTTCATAACATAAACCGCTTCCTCATACGAATACTCGCCCTCCAGATATGCAAAGATCTCCTTATAACCAAGCCCCTGCATGGATACCATCTCTCTTGTGCACCCGTGTTCTTTCAAATTCTTCACTTCATCCACAAGCCCTGATTCCATCATCAGATCTACACGCTTATCAATCCGTTCATACAGCTTCTGACGGTCATCATTCAAGACATAATATGCATATTCATACGGAGAAGCCTTCTCTCTCTGCTCCTCATTATGCTCGGAAATCCGTCTGCCGGTCTGTTTATAGAATTCCAGTGCCCGTATCACACGCTTCACATTGTGCGCATGAATCTCTTCCGCCGCCCGGGGATCAACAAGCTTTAACTGTTCATGCAGGTAATCAGCGCCCTGCTCCTTTGCTATCTTCTGATATTTCTCACGAATCGACGTATCTACATCATTTTCCTCAAAATCGATATCATATAACAGCGCCTGAATATAGAATCCGGTTCCGCCGACCAGAATCGGAATATCTCCCGCATCATAGATCTTCTCCATGGCATCCTTCGCCATCTTCTGAAAGGTCACCACATTAAAATCCTCAGTTGGCTCCAGGACATCGATCAGATAGTGAGGAACCCCCTGCATTTCTTCTCTTGTGATCTTCGCCGTCCCGATGTCCATGCCCTTATATACCTGCATCGAATCCGCAGAAATGATCTGCCCGTGAATTCTCTTTGCAAGAGCAATGGACAGATCGGTTTTGCCAACCGCAGTCGGTCCGGCAAGAATAATAAGCGGTCTCTTCTGATTCTGTTTCATACTATGTTCATTCATGGTGTTCAACCCTTTTATAGATTAATGAATCTTATATTCTTCTATCATTTATCCTGAATCCGCTTGAACTTCCGGTCTAATTCATACTGTGACATGGCGATCAGCGTCGGTCTTCCATGTGGGCAGTTATACGGATTCTCGCATTGCAGAAGTTCGTCAATCAAAGCATCTGCCTCCTGAAAGCTGACCACCGTATTTCCCTTGATCGCCGCCTTGCACGCCATCGTTGCAATCCGCCAGATGAACAGATCAATATCTATATGCGGTCCATCCTCCATCAGGGAATCTATGAAATCAATGAAGATATCCTTTGCGTCAATTCCATAGGTTTCCATCGGAACCCCCCGCAGCAGATACTCCTTGCCACCAAAGCTCTCTATGATAAATCCCATTTCCTCAAAGAACTGCTTATGTTCAGTAAGTACCTCGATCTGTCTCGGGTTCACGGAGATCACGATTGGAGGATCTAACTGCTGGGAGACGATCGTCCGCTCCTGATACTGCTTCATGAACTTCTCGTAATTCACCTTCTCATGAGCCGCGTGCTGATCCATGATAAATAAGTTATTCTCATACTCGATCAGCCAATAGGTCTTGAATACCTGTCCGATCAGACGATGCTTCGGTCTGGCTTCCTCTGTCATAAAGCCGGTCTCGAAGAAATCCATCTGCTTTGGTTTTTCTGTAAGTGTAATAGCAGCTTCGTCCACCAAAGAATCCTTAGAATCGTTGGAAACATTCTCAGAGTTCATAGAATTCACTTCATAAGTTGTGTTTTCATGAACTACACTTTCAGAACCGCTATTTGTACTATCCGTATGGGAAAGCAGCTGTGATTGTTGTTGATTTTCCTGCCCTATTTCTTGTCCGGCAGACCGCATTCTCTTACGTTCTTCCTCTGCTTCCTTCTCTAGCAGGTCTAATTGGCGATCCTTATCCGATTCTGACAGTGACCGATACACCGCCTTCTGCATATTCTGTTCCCGACGGTTCGTATCAAAGGATTCTGACGTATACACCTGTTCCCGA
>CACZRT010000119.1 GCA_902783585.1 uncultured Lachnospiraceae bacterium
AGAAAGAGCAGTATGACAGAAAGAGCAGGGCAGGAAGATATGACGAGGATCAAATTATGTGGACTGGCTTCAGAAGGGGATATTCGCTGTGTGAATGAATTACAGCCGGATTATATTGGATTTGTCTTCTGGAAGAAAAGCAAGCGATATGTTACGATGGAGCAGGCGAAGAAGTTAAAGGAACTCTTAGACCCGCGCATATTGGCGGTCGGCGTGTTCGTGGATGAAGAAGCAGAGGAGATCATACGGCTGGTACAGACAGGGATCATCGATGTTATTCAACTCCATGGAAATGAGGATGATGCCTATCTTCAGGCTCTGCGGGAGCAAGTGAATTGTAAGATCATTCAGGCCTATAAGATCCGAAGCGTAGAGGATGTGAAACGGGCGAATGCATCGAAGGCCGATCTGATACTCCTGGATTCCGGCATGGGAACCGGGCAGACCTTTGACTGGACCTACATCAAGGAGGTTGATCGTCCATTTCTGCTTGCCGGCGGGCTGACCCCGGAGAATGTTCATGAGGCTGTTACACAGATTCATCCTTACGGGGTGGATGCAAGCTCGTCTTTGGAAACGGATGGGAAGAAGGATCCGGAGAAGCTTAAGGCATTTGCACAGCATGTACGGACAGTGGATGATAACCGTACCGAAAATACTGTGTAAGACGGATGAATGATGGGAAACTGCACAGGTTTATGAATAGATTGTAATGAAAATGGAACTGAAAACACAGGAATTATAAAAAAGGAGACTACAAGTATGAGTAATTCAAACGGACGCTTTGGAATTCACGGCGGACAGTATATACCGGAAACGCTGATGAATGCCGTGATTGAATTGGAGAAGGCGTATAATCATTATAAGGATGATCCGGAATTCAACCGGGAGCTTGATGAATTATTCCGGGAATATGCGAATCGTCCGTCCAATCTGTATTATGCGCAGAAGCTGACCAGAGAGCTGGGCGGAGCGAAGATCTACTTGAAGAGAGAGGACTTGAATCACACCGGAGCCCATAAGATCAATAATGTCTTGGGACAGGCACTCTTGGCGAAGAAAATGGGTAAGACCCGTCTGATCGCGGAGACCGGAGCCGGTCAGCATGGAGTTGCGACAGCGACGGCAGCAGCACTCTTGGATATGGAATGCGTTGTATTCATGGGCGAGGAGGATACGAAGCGTCAGGCACTTAATGTCTATCGCATGCGGCTGCTCGGAGCAGAGGTCATTCCGGTCACGACCGGTACAGCAACCTTGAAGGATGCGGTATCCGAGGCGATGCGGGAGTGGACCTCCAGAATCGATGACACGCATTATTGTCTGGGATCGGTCATGGGACCTCATCCATTTCCAACGATCGTCCGGGATTTTCAGGCAGTGATTTCGAAGGAGATTAAGGCACAGATCATAGAGAAGGAAGGACGGTTGCCGGACGCGGTCATTGCCTGTGTGGGCGGCGGCTCCAATGCGATCGGAACCTTCTATCATTTTATCGAAGACAAAGATGTGAAGCTGATCGGCTGCGAGGCAGCGGGCCGAGGCATTGATACCTATGAGACGGCGGCAACCATCAATACCGGTAAGCTGGGAATCTTCCATGGCATGAAGTCTTATTTCTGTCAGGATGAGGAAGGACAGATCGCACCGGTGTACTCGATCTCGGCCGGACTTGACTATCCGGGAATCGGACCGGAGCACGCGCACCTTCATGATATCGGACGCGCAGAATATGTAGCGATCACGGACGAGGAGGCAGTGGAAGCCTTCGAATATCTGTCCAGGACCGAAGGAATCATTCCGGCGATCGAATCCGCTCATGCGGTTGCGTATGCGATGAAATTGGCACCGACGATGAACAAGGATCAGATCATCGTGATCACAATCTCCGGTCGTGGCGACAAGGATGTGGCAGCGATTGCAAGATATCGGGGCGAGGATCTGTCGGAGTAGATTGTACCCTGCAATCACGAGAATACAAGCTGATTGCAATGCAAACTTATGCAGGATACTATATAGCAGCCAGAATCACAAGAAGATAGAAACATAGATTGAGGAGAACTAATATGAGCAGAATTGCAGAAGCATTTAAGGATCATAAGGCATTTATACCATTCGTTACCTGTGGTGATCCGGATATCGGGACAACGAAGAAGATCGTAAAGGAAATGGTGAAGAACGGCGCGGATCTGGTGGAGCTTGGAATCCCATTTTCTGATCCGACCGCCGAAGGACCGACCATTCAGAATGCAAACCTCCGGGCGCTTTCCGGCGGTGTGAATAAGGAGAAGATCTTTGACATGGTAAAGGAATTGCGGGAGGAGATTCATATCCCATTCGTATTCATGACTTACGCCAATGTCGTGTTCTCATACGGTGCAGACCGCTTCTTTGCCAAGTGTAAGGAGGTCGGAATGGACGGTGTGATCCTGCCGGATCTTCCGTTTGAGGAGAAAGGGGAGTTCGAAGAGATCAGTAATTCGTATGGGATCGATCTCATTTCTTTGATCGCGCCGACCTCCCATGA
>CACZRT010000120.1 GCA_902783585.1 uncultured Lachnospiraceae bacterium
AGAGAAGAAGGGGAAGTATGATCAGGAAGAAAGCATTGATCAGACACGGTCACGAACGGACGTTACTAACAAGGAAAAACGGACGATAATGGGGTTTCTTGACCGTCTCAAGCTGACGGAGGAACAGAAACGGCAGATGGATCCGCAGCTCAGACAGATACTTGGCTTTATCAAGGTATTGTTTGTATTTGGTGTATTTGCGCTGGCAGTATTAGTCATTTATCTGCTTCCGATATCTGCCTACTATAAGCTGTGGCTGATCGTGATCGCGCTTGCGGTCGTGATCTTTATATGGATCCGGAGTGTCATTCGGAATCTGGTTCGTTCCGGAAAGCGGCGGAAGGCAGGAAAGGACAAACGATCAGAGCCCGCTGCTTATGATCCTGCCCATGAGTGGACGGATATGTCAACACAGGTATCCGATATAACGAATATCCTAACACAGGGAAATTATTCGGATATTAAGGTGGATGATCACCTGAAGCTTCAGATCTGTAAGGATGGCAGTCATACTAAACTTGCGTATCTGAATATGGGGACCCGTGAACAGATCCGGCTGGCGGTACGGCTGGCGGCTGCTAAGGAGATGGGTTGGAATTCTATGCCGGTCATCTTAGATGATATCTTCGGAGCTTATGATGACGACCGGCTGCGGGCAGCACTGAAATATCTGGCAGACTATGACTCCGAACAGATCCTCCTGTTCACACATGAAAAGAGGATCGTTGATATGCTGGCGCAGATGGAACTGGAATATAATTATATAGAACTAAAATAAGGTGACTGCGTGTTGTTGCGCAATCACCTTATTTGTATTGCAGGGCATCCAATAGGAAGCTTATCCCTCATAATTATCTGAGATTGTATGATTTGCCTTATATTCTTCGATCCTGTGATGAATACGTCCGGTCTGATCCAGAATATCGCTGATGGACGCATCATGATTCAGATGGTCGATCAGAAGGGCAATGTATTTGCTTAAGTCTGCGGAAGCATACCATTCACGTGACAGAAGCTCCGGAGATTGGTAAGTCAGATTTGTCGTAATGATCTTAGCGATGGTGCCGTCCTTATAGCATTCATCAAAAGCACTCAGACCATTGGTAAACAATCCGAAGGTGGACATACAGAATACCCGTCCGGCTCCCCGTTTTTTCATATGGCGTGCGACATCCAGCATGCTTTCTCCGGAAGAGATCATATCATCAATGATGATAACATCCTTTCCTTCTACAGAATCTCCTAAGAATTCGTGAGCGACGATCGGATTACGGCCATTCACTACCCGGGTGTAGTCCCGCCGCTTATAGAACATACCAACATCAACACCCAACATATTGGCTAAGAAGATGGCACGATGCATAGCGCCTTCATCCGGTGAGATCACCATCATATGATCCTTATCGATCTCTAAGTCGTTGGTAGAACGAAGCAGCGTCTTAATAAATTGATAGGTCGGGCGGATATTTTCAAATCCGCTCATCGGGATCGCATTCTGAACACGCGGGTCGTGTGCATCAAAGGTTATGATATTCTCGACACCTAAGCTTACAAGCTCCTGCAGCATCATGGCGCAGTCCAAGGATTCCCGACTGCTCCGCTTATGCTGGCGGCTTTCATACAAGAACGGCATGATAACGGTTAATTTCCGGTATTTGCCGGTGGCAGCAGCTATGATTCGTTTCAGGTCCGAATAATGATCGTCTGGTGACATCGGAGCAGGCTTGCCGCTGATATTGTAGGTCAGACTGTGATTCATGACATCGATCAGAATATACAAGTCCGTACCGCGAACCGACTCGTGGAGCTCTCCCTTAGCTTCGCCGGAACCGAATCTCGGACAGGCAAAATCAATCAGATAAGAATCTCTTTCATATCCGTGGAATACGATGGTCGATTTGTGTTCATTCTGTCTGGCAGCTCTCCATTTTACAAGGTACTGATCCACCTTGCTCCCTAGCTCTGCACAGCCTTCCATGGCAATGATTCCAAGCCGGCCGACAGGGATAGTTTCTAATTTGCTATCATCAGGCATGATTTTTTCCTCCGTGTAGTATGTTATATATAAAGCATTTACGCTTTGATATCGTTGTATACGCCTTTGCGCAGGGCGAGACGGATATCCTCTCCGTATATCTTTAAGATCAGATAGCTGTCGTAGATCCGGGAAGAGATACGCTCGCTGTAGTGGGAAGCGATCTCATTTAGGGACAGATTCGTCGATATGATCGTTGCTTTCCGGTTCATCAGGCGGTCGTTGATCAGATCGTAGAGATGTGCATTTGTGAAGCTGTTGGTGAATTCTGTTCCCAGATCATCAATGATCAGGACATCGCAAGCTTCCATCGATTGATAGAAGACCTGGCTGCCTTCGATCTGATTCCGGTTCATGACGACATCGGCGATCTGGTCAAATAAGCTTCCGGCAGATGCATAGAGTACCGTATACCCCTGATCCAACAATTCTTTGGCAACACAGTTCGTAAGAAATGTCTTGCCGACACCGGTATTTCCCTGAAACAGAAGATTCCCCTTTGCGGTGGTCTCTCCGGTAAAATAGGAATTAATTCCGTGAACATAATGCAGAAGCGCCTGATGGACATTCTCGATATTCTCCCG
>CACZRT010000121.1 GCA_902783585.1 uncultured Lachnospiraceae bacterium
ATCCGCTTCGCAAGGCTTCCGAAGCGGCATGGCATACCTTACAGATATCGCATTATCTGTATTTTATGCTGCATGGAGCGCTGATCCTGGTCGCCTATATGTATGCAATGTTTGCAACGAAGAATTACCGCCGGTTGAAGACATCCTCCCTGATCCTGTCCATGCTTCCCTGGGCTGTCATGGAGCTGTTAATGCTTACCAATCCACTGACGCATGCGGGATGGTATTTTGACGCCGACCGGGATTTTCACAGAAATTGGGCTGAATATGTGATGTATGGTGTCGTAGGACTCTATGCTGTGGTCATATTTATCATGCTGATCTTTTTCTGGTATGCCATCACGAGGAAGCGTCGGATCACGATCATCGTGTCCTCTGCTGTGACCGTTGCAGGTGTTTTGCTTCAGCTGTTCTACCCGGATCTTATGATCGAATTGTTCGCAGAGGCAGTGACGTTCATGGGATTCCTTCTGGCGATCGAATATGATGATGACCGGATGGATTTTCTGACGGATTTTGCAGACCGGGCTTCCTTCGTGCAGGATGTGGAGTTCTATTATCATATCCATAAACGGTTTCATATTCTGGTGCTCCAGCTGACCAATCTGGAGTCTTATCAGAGAATGACGGGAGCCATGGAGCTTCGCAAGGTCCATCTGTCGATTGCGAATGCGCTTATGAAGCTGTATCCGAGGTACAAGACCTATCGTGTCAGTTATGAAGACTTTGCGCTGCTGATATTTAACAACAATGAGCAGTATGTAGATGAGCTGGCAGAACAGATCAGCCGCATGATCAAGGACGGAACCGCATTTCCGGAGCCTGACACACGAGTGGAGGCTGTGGTCCTTAAGGCATGCGCGCCGGATGATCTGCATTCGGTCGAGGACGTTATGCTCCTGTGCGACAGCCGGATACAGATTGCAGAGAATGGTAAGATCTTGAAAACAGCGGATCTTACGGATGTATTTGAGAAGGCGGAGATTGAACGGGCATTATTTCGCGGGTTTGAACAGAATTGTTTTGAAGTCTTCTATCAATTAGTGTATACTTCTGATAAGAGAGAGATTCATTCCGCGGAAGCCTTACTGCGCTTACGGGATGAATCTATGGGGCTGCTGCTTCCGAAGGACTTTATCCCTTTGGCGGAGCGGAACGGGATCATTGATAAGATCGGAATCCTGGTGCTCCGTAAGGTATGTGAATTTATTAAGACTGGACATGCAGACAAGATTGGGATACAATATATTAACATCAATCTTTCCATGCTGCAATGCCTAAGACCGAATTATGCGGAGCAGCTGAAGGCGATCGTGAAGGAATACGGAGTCGATCCGGGAAGGATCCATTTTGAAATTCGGGAAACCTTTGAGCTTGAAAACTATGCGCCGTTCGTGTCCTTTATGAAGGAATGTCATGAGGCGGGATTTCGGTTTGCCTTAGAGGGATACGGAAGCGGTTATTCGAATCTGAATGCGATATTGTCACTTGAATTTGATGAGATCAAATTAGATAAGACGATGCTGTGGGAGTCAGATCAGGGCAGACCCGGTCAGATCGTATTGGAAAACAGCGTGAATCTGATCCGTGAGCTGCAGCGGCCGATCGTTGCGGTCGGAATTGAACAAGAGGCACAGCTGGTACGTCTGAAGGAATTAGGCGTTGATTATATCCAAGGGTATTATCTGTCAGAGCCGCAGACGATCGATGAATTGCTGGCCGGATAAGGGAATGAGAAATATAGGAGAGAGATTATGAACAATCGAATTGCAGTTATCAGTAATAAGGACGCATTTCTTGTGATGACGATCATGAAGAATCTGAACGATGCGGGGTATAGTGTCGATCACACGGGTACGGTCGTATCCCAGATCAATGAATGTCATGACACATGCGGAATCTTTATCTTCTATATGGAGGAGGGATCTGCAGTCGATCCGGAGACTCTCGTTTATCTGAAGGATCTTACGATTGAAGAAGATAAGATGGTTATTCTGATCGGATCACAGGACGAATTCCGTGTTGCAACGCAGATCATTCCGCAGGAGAATCTGGCTGCATGGTTTCTGCGCCCATTTGATATGCATGGGTTCATTAAGAAGGTTCAGGAGCTGACAGATGAGAAAGAACGGGAGAAACGGAAGAAGAGCATCCTGATTGTAGATGATGACGTTACATATTTGAAGATGGTCCAGAGCTGGCTGAAGGAGAAATACAGAGTATCCATCGTAAGCTCCGGTCTGCAGGCAATTACCTGGATCGCCAAGAACCAGGTGGATCTGATCCTGCTTGATTATGAGATGCCGGTAGCGGATGGCGCCAGTATCTTAGAGATGCTGAAGAGTGAGAATGACACTTCGAACATACCGGTCTTTTTCCTGACCGGTAAGCGGGACAGCACCAGCATTCAGAAGGCATTTGATCTGCACCCGGACCGCTATCTGTTAAAGACAATCGGCAAGGAAGTTCTGATCGAGGAACTTGAGAAATTCTTCATTGCACAAAAAACCCTGAAAAAATAAATAGATCCTATTCTTTTTGATGCCGTTATATCGGATTATGGACAGCATTGTGATATTTCCTGCAATTTTTTGATATATTTATCAAAGCCAAACAGGTATGCTGAGCCTATAGGATAGAACGGATATAACAGTATCATGAAAAGGAGATGGATTCTATGAGAAAACAAAAATACGCAAGAGCAATTGCGGTACTCTCTGTTATGACGATGATGATCACAGGCTGCGGCAGCGGTAATACGGCTTCGGAAGCCACGGACACGGCAGATACCGCTTCTACGGAAGAGGCTGACGTTACAGAGGAATCGGAAGATCCGAATTCTTATGTCCTGGCAGATGATGTGACCTTTACTTATGATATTCAGGATGACGGTCAGATGGTGACGGGCATCGGCGATACCAGCATCTATACAGAGGATGATCTGGTATGGGAGGATAATTTTGACGGAGATTCTCTGGATACGACTGCGTGGAACTATGAACCGCATGAGGTCGGCTGGGTGAATAATGAATCCCAGAGATATGTGGATCAGGAGGAGAATGATGCCGCGTCGCTTGAGAATAAAAATGTGATCGTGAAGGACGGATATCTGATCCTTCAGGCTCATAAATATCAGTACGAAAACGGCAATGTAACCTATACCTCCGGAAGAATCAATACGCAGAATAAGCAGGATTTCATGTACGGAAGATTTGAGGCGCGGTTGATGGTGCCGTATGATAACGCATTTCTTCCGGCATTCTGGATGATGCCGACCGATGAGAGCTACTACGGACAGTGGCCAAAATGCGGTGAGATCGATATTATGGAGGTGCTTGGTACTTCGACCAATACTTCTTATGGAACGCTTCACTATGGCGAGCCGCATCGGGAAAGTCAGGGAAGCAAACAGTTGTCCGCCGGTGAACCGGATTACTCCAAGAGCTTCCATGTGTATGCGGTAGAATGGGATCCGGGTGAGTTCCGCTGGTATGTGGACGGTGAATTGATCCATACTGAAAATGACTGGTTCACCAAGGTGGACGGGGAAGAGGAGAAGGCGTATCCTGCTCCGTTTGATCAGGACTTCTACATGATCCTGAATCTGGCTGTCGGCGGAAGCTGGCCGGGCGATCCGGATGCAGCCGGTGTCTTTGGTGAAAATGCAGCAATGTATGTGGATTACGTTAAGGTATATCAGAAGTCAGAATATGATACGAATGTAACGAAGCCGGAAAAGGTATATCATTTCAAGGAAGCAGATGCTACCGGTAATTATGTAAGTAATGGAGACTTTGCAGAGGCAGAAGCAATCGATGATCAGGAGGGATGGTTCTTCCTGACAGCCGGTCAGGGTAAGGCGACTGCCGAGATCCATGATGGAGAGATTCAGATCAACACAGAGAATCCGGGAGAGCTGGACTACAGTGTTCAGTTAGTTCAGCCGGGGATGCCGATGAAACAGGGCAATAAGTACCGCTTTTCGTTCGAAGCTTGTGCAGACGAAGAACGTACCATGAAGCCTGCGATTACCGCACCGGATGTATCGTGGATCCGTTATCTGAATGATACCGAGACAACGATCGGAACCGAATGGGATACCTATGTGTTTGAATTTGATATGACAGAGGAAAGCGATGAGAACGGACGTGTGGAATTCAACATGGGCAATCAGCCGTCCTCCGCAACCCTTCACATTCGGAAT
>CACZRT010000122.1 GCA_902783585.1 uncultured Lachnospiraceae bacterium
CAACCTTTCTGCTATTATGTGCTCTCTGTCAGCATAATCCGTTTTTTTCCATATTCTTCATGTTTCCACCAATCCGTTTTCCTTCATCCCAAACGGAATTGTATATAGAATACCTTATAATTGTATCATTGATCCATTCGTTCAGAAAGCATTATTTCCCTTCCGCTTCATCCGCCGGACACGGTTGATATGCCGCTCGAAGTCTCCTCTGTTAAGCAGCTCCGCCAATACGAACTGTTCAAAGGTCGGCACCGTGCAGGAATAGAACCCAAGGCGTTCCGAATACCGTTCAATAAGCTGCTTTGGGATTACCATATAACCGATTCGGAGGGAAGGGGATATTGTCTTGGAAAATGTATTCAGATAAATCACATTATCCTGCCTGGAAAGGGAGAACATAGTCTCCTCCGGCTTACTGGAGATGGAGAATTCCGATTCATAATCATCCTCCACGATATAGTGTCCGGACCGTTCCGACCAGCGAAGATATTCATACCGCTTAGAAGCCGACGCAGTGATTCCCGTTGGATAGCTTCGATACGGGGATATATGCAGCACCGCAGCGCTCGTCTTCTGAAGTGCCTCACTCTCTATACCATCTGACTTAAGCGGCAGGAATTCATAGGATACGCCCGCCATCTTATAGACCCGTTCGATCTGTTCATACGACGGATATTCTAACGCATAGAGCTTCTCCCTGCCAAGCAGCCCGATGATCATACTGTACAGATACTCTGCGCCGGACCCGATCACGATCTGCTCCGTCTCCACATAAATATCCCGGTTGCGCGCAAGATAATTCCGGATCGCCTCACGCAGGACCGGACTTCCCTCGTTCGGGGATTTCTGAAGGATCGCCTCCTCATAATCATTCATCACCCGCCGCATCGTCTTCGTCAGGACAGAAAATGGGAAATGATAGGATTCCGGACTATCCTCTGTGGAAGATATAGACGGATCCGTCTGTAATTCTACTTCAACCTTGTATTTTCCAACCCCCGCAAATCCGTCTGCTGCCCGAAATACAACATAGAAGCCACTCCGATCCCTGCTCTCCACATATCCCTCATCATTCAGCAGCTCATACGCATGCTCGATCGTAATGATACTTAAGCCCGTCTCTGCCGCCATCACTCTCTTCGACGGCAGCTTGCTTCCATAGGAATAGATCTCATTTACAATGTCTTCCTTCAACCGTCTGTATAGCTGAATATAAGCCGGTACAGAAGAACTCTTATCTATCTTAACCATCATCTGACTTTATAATACCCCTTCCATTCATACTTTTTAATATAGTCAAAATGATTATACGCAATCCGGGCAGGAACTGCAAGGAATACAGGTGGTAATTACAGGTCAATCTTCACATAGTTTCCTGTCTCTGAATCAATAACGATCATCGCTGACTCCCCGATCTGCCTTCCATCGCGATATGTGGAGAATACATCGGTCGAAATAATCCCGTCCTTTTCATATATCTTTTTTACAGGTGTATGTCCAACCACCTGCTTATAGGTTTCCTTACGAAATGGCTCTATGGAATCATTCTGCGGTCTCAGCCATAGCGGAGACCCTTCATTCCAAAGATGGTCGTGCGAAGCAGCATTGATTGCCGCTATCACATCATCAATACCGGCACTGAGCAGATCTTTGTCAAACCATTTTACATATTCTGTCGCAAGCCCACCATGGGAAAAGAGCACATTGTCAATCCGGTGCATGATATTGATCTGCGTCGGATCCTGAAGGCTATGCTCAAGTTCTTCAAGCTTCGATATGACCGTACGCTCCGCATACGGAGAATATCCTGTTTCAAGCCTTCCCCAAGGATAGCTGACATCATGATTACCATAACACCAAAGTGTATCCGGATACGATGCCGCAAATGCTATTGCGCGATCAAATGTCACCCTGTAGCAATCTATCTGGAATTCCATATCCCAGTCATCCGGAATATCCATAAGACATACCGCCCGGTCTGCTTTGCCGGCTTTCAGGATCTCCTCAGCTCTGTCAAAAATCCATGGTTTAAGATGAATGTCAGGAATTACTAATACTTTCATGTTGTCATTTCTCCTTTAATTATTACTCCGTTATATGATTTCCACTCCATCCAGCGAATAGCACCCACTCAGGACTGTGATCCGTACTGTGTGTCTGCCGGCCGGCAGATTGTTCAAAGAAATGGAACGATTCATATCAACCGGTGACAATTTGTAACCAGTTGACCTGCATAACTTCTCCACCCTTGATTAAACCAAATACAAAGGAAACCATTATACCAAACTTGTTCATTTTGGAAAATCATATAGAAATACTCTGACTAATCATAGTTTCTATCGGAGTATAAAAATCCACCTCTTCATTCGGTGTTGTAATCGAAACTATAAGAGAATACCTTATTTTACTATTATAGCGGTTCAAATTATGTCGTTCCCGCCACCAGCCAATAACAGGATATACGGCAATATAATTACATAGAGCAAGATTGACCGCCTGCTCTTTCAAATAATCGGAATGAATAGATCCAACATCACGATTATCTTTTCCCAAAAACCATCGTTCTGATCCTGCATCCCCATCCCCTTTATCTTTTTTATCAGCCTCTCTTTGGGCGGCATTAATACGTTTTAAGAAATCTTCCTTACTTTGATTCTTATTGATTACTTCAAACCTCAACGCACTTGAAGAATACCGATATCTATTATTCCATCCCTTCTGTTCCGGAGCAGGTTCAATATAATATGATAATGTTACCTTCATTGTGACTTCTGTATTTCCGAGTTCTCTCAGAAGCTCCGATGGCCATGGAAGTTTATGAAGATGCATTTCTTTCATCGTATACCTTCCATCTTCCTTACAATACGGTTGTAATTCAGCCTGTATAATCATATTAACAGAATTATCTGCACTGTTTTTTGCCCTCTGCAAGTCTGCTATTCCATATCCGCATGTCCGAAGCAAAGCCCTAATTCCGCCCTTCTTTTTACGATCCTTACAGAATTGAGCGATCATTTTGTCCGACCATTCTGCGGAATGAATCATCAATGCCCGGATAGATTCCTCCCAAAGCTCCGGATATGCACTCATCAATTCTGCCGCCATATAAGCAGCCTGCGCTGTTGCTGCACTTGTGGCATTAATGGTTGTCATCGGACTTACAATAACATCCCTGCTTGTAGTCAGAAGAGATACATCGTCACATGTATCATAATTCTGTCCAATGCCGCTGACCAAGATGATGGGGTTCCATCCTTCGTAACATATTTATCCGCTGTTACAGCCATACAATATACTCTCTTAACCTGTGGATTCGATATCTCTGCAAGGCTTGAAGCATTTGCCGTAATATTCCCATATAAATCAGGATTATTATCCATCCCATTATGTGACAATAGTTTAACTGATTCTAATGTATGATTGATCCTAATCGTCTGACTTCCTGACAATAACGTTTCCAAATCATAATACTCGCAAATGCCAGCCATTTTTGTTCCATGACCATCCCGATCATCGACTCCCCATGACGTATTTACAGTCTGAATATTTTCTGTATCAAGAATATCAGACAATAATGGATGTGATCGATTCACTCCTGTATCAAGAATACACACATACGAATTTGTTGATAATATCAATCGCTCTTTCAGATCCAAGAACCAATCTTTTGCCTCTCCTGCATTCATTTTAACATAAAATCTTGCTAATTCCGGCGCTCTTCTGATCTCGGAAATATAGCCACATGTGTTAATCAGTTCTTGAATCTGAGATCTATTAACCTTCGCAAGAACAATTGAATTTTCAGGGAAATTAATACACGTATCCTTATGAGCAATACCTAAGCTCTCACAGTATTCAAAAAAACCAGCCACAATATTATCTTTATAGAATTTCTTGCTATTAAAAAAACCTTGGGAAAGCCAGAACTCACACCACACAGGTATCTGATCCGGAATATGCTTTTCGTTTCCAATCCAAAAAGACGATATCACTGCCAATTGTATCGTCTCAATGCTCTCTATAAGTTTTTTATACATAGGATTTCCATTTTTGGTTTTCTTTTCCTGATCCAAATAGTCCTGTATTTGATCATTAAAATAATGTTCTTTCCCGTCCGGTATAAACACCGTTGCACATTCTACAATCTCATTATCAGCCTGAGTAATGCTTCTTACATTCAGCAATTCAATTCCCTGGCTTGTATTTTCAAGACTCTTTATCAACAGATCACAATTCGATGCACCCTTAAACTCAATATAAGTCCCCTGCCTCTCCTTGATTGTTGCAAACATAGCCTTCTGCTGTTCATTTGTTTTCCATACATTTTCAAATTGCCTTAAAAGCCTTTGACCATGGAACTCCCGATCTCTGGGTTTTATTTTATTATTTGAACGTGAAGAATCTGATATGAAATTTATCGCATCATATGTATTGTGCAAAATAATATTCTTCTTCTGTCTATCCAATTATTATGCCTCCCTGCTTTCATATACTTCCAGGCGCTCTTTAAGCCCCTTTTCCAGTAGATGCGAGGTCATTATCTGTTCTTCGAGTATTACCGTTTTAATAGAATCCTCACATACCTTTGTAATTTCCGCATGGCTTAAACCAAATGCCATCTCTCGAACTTTCTTTGTGACCACCTTGGTTGAATAAAACTCCCCTAATTTGATACGAAACAATTCTCGAATCTGAGAATCATCCGGCAATCCATAATGCAATACATCATCAAATCTTCGAAACAAAGCTGCATCCAGTATTTTTGATTATTTGTAGCTGCGATAATAATACTATCCGAATCATCTTTTTCCAAAAACTGCAGAAAAGAATTCAGAACCCTACGCATTTCTCCTACCTCATTGTCTAAGCTCCGATCAGCACCTATCGCATCAAATTCATCAAATAAAAACACTCCTCGATTGTCTTGAATTGATTCAAATATCTGTCGCAGTTTAACACTCGTTTCACCCATAAACTTAGTGATAAGTTTATCCATTTGAATAATATACAATGGAATATTAAGCTCACTTGCCAATACAGAAGCTGTCAAAGTCTTTCCGGTTCCCGGCAATCCCTCAATAAGAATCTTACTTCGATTTTTCATTCCATAACTCCGAAGCTTTTCTCTCTGACGATACTCCATTAATATTCTCTCGATCCGAATCCGAATTTCCTCGGATACGACTAATTCCATTTCCTTATGATCATCAATCACACATTCAAATAACTGATTTTCATTTTTCATTCTGACAATTCTATTTGCAGAATCATTTTTTTCTACAAGATCTTTAATCTCTCTTGCCAATACAGCATGACCGGCTCGCGCTTCACTTGCCGCTATCTGCAAAGCGATTGTCTTAAACCGTTCATCATCATTCTTATTATATGCACTTAACAATGATTTTACCTGATCCCCACTTGCCATAAAAACCGACCGCCTTTTCATCATATTTATGACATTTGCTTTCGTCATGTTATTTATATATTCTATTTTATACTACTCCACCGTCATTCTATTTGCAATATATTTTTAACAATTTGTATTGACATTTCATTTCTATCTTCTTAGCACCTATTATGTAATCTTTTATTTATTCTATTGTAACACAATCAGTGGTCAAAATATTGCAAAAAACCGACAGCCGGAACGGCATGTTCCTTCGCTGTCGGTTTTATGCTATCTATCTTTTATTATTTGGCTTTAAGTATTATCCATGCAGAACAATATTGTTCAGGATACCCTCTAAGTATTCCTGTCTGCCGGAGCCCGGATTCTCCGGTGCCTTTAACTCTCCTGCGCGGGCAGCCAGCTCTTCTAAGGTAGTCTCGCCCTTCATAATCTTTTGACCAAGTTCGGTCTCGAAACTTGCGTACTTATCCTTCACAAAGCCTTCCAGTCTGCCGTCTTCGATGATCTCTGCCGCCTTGATCAAGCCGAATGCGAAGGAATCCATACCTAAGATAAATGCATGGAACATATCCTCATAGGTATTACTTGGACGGCGGGTCTTGGAATCGAAGTTGATACCAACCGGAAGTCCGTCATTTTTCAAGATCTCATACATAGCAAGTGTCGTATCATATACATTGCTTGGGAAGCAGTCAGTATCCCATCCTAACATCACATCTCCCTGATTAGCATCAATGGAACCCAACATTCCGTTGATCCGGCTGATCATCAATTCATGCTGGAAGGTGTGTCCGGCAAGGGTTGCATGGTTAGCCTCAATGTTCATCTTGAAATCCTTATCCAGACCATACTGTCTTAAAAAGCCGATTGCGGTTGCAGCATCATAGTCATACTGATGCTTCATTGGCTCCTTTGGCTTCGGCTCTACAAGGAAGGTTCCCTTGAAGCCTTGTGCCCGGCCGTAATCTCTAGCCATCTTGAACAGATTTGCGATATTATCCA
>CACZRT010000123.1 GCA_902783585.1 uncultured Lachnospiraceae bacterium
AGTTGTTAAACCCTCCACTTTATGGCAGGAGCTCTCCAGTAAGAAACCACTTTCGTGCTTTCAACTATATTATATGCATTCCTAAATAATAATGCAATATTATTTTTTTGACAGAATTATTTTATCTTCTAAAAATCCTATGATATCAGCACTTCCAGATAGTTGGTCAGGTCCTCGATCGTCGTCAGTGACCGGTATTTCTCCTCGTCCAATTCCACCTGATATCTGTCTTCCACAATGCAGATCAGATTCATAAAATCAAAAGAACTAAGCCCCAGATCCTTCTTAAAATTCGTGGACATGCTAAGCTCCGTGATCCCGTATTCTTCTGATAGTATTTTCTTGATTTCTTCAAACATAGCTTAAGCCTCTTTCATCCTTATGTAATCAAATAGAGTCCATATACAGATTCCTCTTAATCTTCTTAGAACTGTTCTTCTCGAATTCTTCCCTCATGATTTCATAATCCTCAATCCGCATATAAGACGGGAGGGATTCATTGATTTCCCGGATATCCTGCTTTAAGCGTTCTTCCAACTGCGCGAACACTTTGTCTTGTCCCTGCGCTCCGGTCTGCTCTGTATCTTTATCTTCCGTTTGATCCGTCACATCTTCCATCAGCACGACCTTCGCTAACAGGATCCGGTTTCGTCCTCCTGCCCGCTTCGGCACGACCAGGCTTTCCTTCACGTAAGGAAGACCGTTTAACTTATCCTCTAAGTATTCCGGCGGAACATTCTTTCCATTTTCCAAGATGATCAGATTCTTCTTACGGCCGGTTACATAGATGACCTTCCCTTCGGTATAACCGATGTCTCCGGTTGCATAATAACCATCCCGCATGCATGCGGCAGTGGCTTCTTCATTTTTATAATAACCAAGCATCACATTCGGACCCTTGACCAAGATCTCTCCGTCCTCCGCGATCTTCACATCAATATGCTTCATGATCGTACCGGAGCTGCCCGGCACATTATTCCCTACCCGGCTGACGGCGATCGTTGGAGAACATTCCGTAAGCCCGTATCCGTTCAGGATCGTAATGCCAAGCTCTCCGAATTTCCTGACATAGTCCCGATTCAGCGGTGCGCCGCCATTCACCACAAGGCGGAGATTCGGATTGATGATCTTACCGAAGAACAGATGTCTTAGATCAATCCTCCACCGCAGGAAGAACTGACTAATCCGTATCATCCGTGTAAATGCCTTCTCTTTGTTCTGACGCTTCACCTCGCGAAGGATATTCTCATACATCCCTTCGATCACCATCGGAACCGCGCCGAAGAAATACGGATCAAAGGTCTTGATATCCCGCAGCAGATATTTCATATTCAGATTCAGACAAACTGTAGTTCCATTGTACAGTGTCGCAAGGATACACGGATTGAAGCCATAGGTATGATTCATCGGTAGAAATGCAAGCGTCGGATTCTTTAAGACATTATTCTCCAGAGTCCCACGAATGTTCGTGATCACATTGTACTGCGATAGCATAACTCCTTTCATCTCGCCATCGGTGCCCGATGTAGACGCAAGCACCGCAAACCGGTCCTTATCTGTATCTGTGACCTTCCGAAAGAACTCCTGAATCCTATGATCATGTATCTCCGCTTCTGTCCTTAACTCAGGCGTTTCTCCCAAACTGTGCGTGTCCACTTCCGACTCTGCGCAGATCTCTCCGAACACCTCATCCAGATTGCGCAGCTGACAGGACGAATCCGGTAGTTCCACCTTTCCCTTTGTCTTATTCGTATAGAACAGCACGTCCACATCAAAGCGGTCAATGCACCCGGCAAGCGTCTCTGTATCCATTTCCTTATCCAGCGGTACGATCACATCATGCATGACTGCCGCCAGATACAGAATGATATATTCATAGCGGTTCTCGGATACGATCCCGACATGCAGCCCTCTCTCTCCAAGCTCCCGAAGATAGGCATATACACCTGCAACCCGCTCTGTCATTTCCCCGTACGAGATACTGATGATCTCCCCCTTGGCCTGATACCGGATCGCAGGCTTGTTGCCGCAGCTCTCATATCGTCCTTTCAACATCTCATAGAAATTATCATATATGACTGTATCTAAATACGGATAATCCATCCTTATACTCCCAATGCCGGCAGATCGGAACCTTTAAGTTCCCTGTCGAATTCTATGGATTATTATATCTCAACTCATATAAAAAAGAAAGCTATCCTTTCGTGCAGGCACGGGGACAGCTTTCCTTGACAGCAGGGGCTTTCAATTACCGGAGCTTTTATAGAATCGAATGGAATATCTCCAGAACAGGTAGGCAAGAAGATACATTCCGGTTCCGATCAATGGCGTAAGGTACATATATACTTCCGGATATGCAAGCATGTCTTCCTTCCGCAGAAGATACTG
>CACZRT010000124.1 GCA_902783585.1 uncultured Lachnospiraceae bacterium
ATATTGAAAAAAAGTGGTAATAATACCAGAAAAATTCAATAAAAAGAAGGCGCGTATATGGAAATAAAAAGAGAACGATATCTAAATAAGCTGATTGACAGAATGCATAATGGAATGATTAAAGTGGTAACCGGAATTCGAAGAAGTGGAAAGTCTTATCTGGTATTTAAGATATTTCACGATTATTTGATCAGTCAAGGTATCGAGAACTCGCATATCATGAAGATTGAATTGGATATGTTAGAGAATGAGCAGTTTAGAGATCCTTATGTGATTTTAAAATATATAAAAGAAAAAATAGTGGATGATGAGTTATACTATATACTTCTGGATGAAATACAACTCTTGGACCGTTTTGAAGAGGTCTTAAATTCTTTACTGCACATAAGCAATGTTGATGTGTATGTAACTGGCAGTAATTCAAAATTCCTTTCAAAGGATATCATTACAGAATTCCGAGGAAGAGGTGATGAAGTGCATGTATATCCATTATCATTTTCTGAATTCATGCAGGCGTATGAAGGGAATATGTATGAGGGATTATCTTCTTATATGGTATATGGGGGTCTTCCTCTTACTGCGACAATGAACGATGATGAACAAAAGAGCAGGTATCTAACACAGTTATTTGAAACAACATATATAAAGGATATTGTAGAAAGATATCATATTGAAAAAGTAGAGGAATTAAATCAGCTGATCAATACCTTGGCCTCTGCAATCGGTTCCTTAACGAATCCTTCTAAAATAGAGGCCACTTTTAAGAGTAATATTCAGTCGGAAATCTCGGGAAATACGATAAGGCAGTATATTGAATATCTAAAAGATGCATATGTCATTCGGGAAGCGAACAGGTATGATGTGAAGGGCAGAAAATATATAGGAACTCCATTGAAATACTATTTTGAAGATCTTGGACTTCGCAATGCCAGATTGGGGTTTAGACAGAACGAAGAAACACACCTTATGGAAAATCTGATTTACAATGAATTATTGTATAGGGGTTATTCCGTAGATGTTGGAGTTGTGGAAAAACGTGAAAAGATCAATGATGGAAGGACGAAACGAATGCATTTGGAAATTGATTTTGTTGCCAATATGGGCAGCAGGAGATATTATATTCAATCTGCATTCAGCATTCCTGATGATATCAAACGCAGACAGGAAAAGGCATCGTTAATGAATATAAAGGATTCATTTAAGAAAATAATCATTGTTAAGGACATTATCAAGCCTTGGCATGATGAAGACGGTATTATAACCATGAGTATATATGATTTTTTGTTAAATGAGAATAGTATGGAATTCTAAAGTGGCAGCAATGACAATACGGAAAATCCTAGAAGTGAAAGAGAACAGAAGGCAATATGGTTCAAAGCTATTTGAGAGATATGAATCATGTAGGATCGCAGGTTATGGAGGAAGAAAATGAGTATCAGGGATTTTATGGAAAGCAGGAATGACCGGCTGAATCAGCAATTGTTATTTTCGGCAGAGATTGATAAAATGACAGCAGTGCTCCGGCGTACGATGTTGATCGATCAAAGCCGTCGTGAGAATGATGCGGAACATTCCTGGCATATCGCAGTGATGGCGATGCTGTTCTCGGAATATGCGATAGAGTCTGTGGATATTGGACGGGTAGTACAGATGTGCGTAATTCATGATATTGTTGAGATTGAGGCAGGCGATACATTTGCTTATGATGTCTCCGGTAATATGGACAAAGCGGCAAGGGAGAAGGAGGCGGCGGATAAGCTGTTTGCGGCGCTGCCTACGGATCAGGGGCAGATGATCCGTGCACTTTGGGAAGAGTTCGACGCGATGGATACGGCAGATGCCAAATATGCAGCCTGTATGGATCGTTTACAGCCATTTCTCCACAATACCTTGACAGAAGGACATACCTGGGAGCATGGGAAGGTAGCGCGTGCGCAAGTAGAGAAACGGATGGAGATTGTCAAGGAGTTCATGCCGGAGGTCTACACATGGATATCAGAGAACCTTGATCATGCAGTCGGGCAGGGGTGGCTGGCGCCGTAGGAGAACTATCTTTTGTGTTATTAGTACGATAAATCGGAACATTTATAATGAGGATTATAAATATGAGAATTAAAAAAGCTGAAATCGATGATTTAACTACTGTTGTAAAACTAAAAATAGATATGTTTACAGAAGTAGGTTCAATAGTTTTATTACAGGAAAATGCTGAAAAATTGATATATG
>CACZRT010000125.1 GCA_902783585.1 uncultured Lachnospiraceae bacterium
CCGGTAGTAGCAGTCATTGTGAATGTTCTGGTTATCAACCGCAAGCTGTCTGTACCTGCGCTTCGATTGATCAAAAATGAGCAGAAGCAGGGCAGTGTCAGTCATGTGAAGCTGAACAAGTTAGGCTTTACTACCAGGTTCCAGATCAGACAGATGCTTAGGGAACGCCGGACGGCGGTGACGGTCATCTTCGGAATGTTTGTGTCCTTATTTATTATCATGCTGAGTCTGGACTGCTATGTTATGTGTAAGAATATCAGTATTCAGAATAAACGGGACACGAGATATGAATATATGTATGTCTACAAATATCCGGAACGAAAGGCTCCGGAGGGAGGGACCGAGGCGTATATTACCGGTCTGAAACGGGAACGGTTCGGATATAATTTGGATGTGACCATCGTGGGAACGACGGAGGAGAATCCTTATTTTGATCTTCCGGTCATGTCCGGTCAGAACTCGATCGTTGCAAGCTCCGCATTTTTACAGAAATTCGGTGTGAAGGTCGGAGATACGGTTGTGTTGTCGGATGAATTAGAGGATCGGGATTATGTGTTCACGATCACGGGAGAGACGGAGTATTCCCCATCGTTGTATGTCTTTATGAACATTGAGGATATGCGCAAATTATTTGGCGAAGACGAGGATTATTATAATGCAGTCTTCTCCGATCAGCCGCTTACTATCCCGGTGGAGCGCTTGTACAGCGTGACCAGTAAGGCGGACATTGAAGCATCGGCAGATATCTTCATCTCCATGATGAATGGAATGATCGTTACCCTGATCGCGGTATCCACTGTAATCTTCATTGTTGTTATGTATCTGATGATGAAGGTCATGATCGACCGGGCGGCCTTCCACATCTCCCTGGTGAAGATCTTCGGATATCGGAACCGCGAGGTGAAGAAGCTGTATTTAAACGGTAATTTCTATGTTATACTGTTCGGCTCTCTGATATGCATTCCGTTTGCCAAATGGGCAATGGACAACGTCTATCCGCTGCTTGTCTCGAATGTCGGCTGCGCGATGGACTTAAAGTTCCCATGGTATCTGTATGGGATCCTGTTTGGGGGAATTCTGATCTTATATGTTATCATCAATAATATTCTGATCCGCCGGATCGATCAATGTACGCCGGCAGAGGTGCTGAAGAACCGGGAATAGAATATAGCTTTTCTTTTTCGGAAACTAAGGGTATAATAACGAAAGAGATTGAATCATCATAAGTACCGGGAAGCGGACGGCCTTCCTTGTACGGGAAAGGCCGCATATTATGATTAAAACAAGGTTATTTACCCTGGTTACCGATGCGAAGAAGTATATTATTGCCAATGTGATCCTGCAATGGTTCTCTATGATGGCGAATGTGGTCATGGTCTATGCGATCGCGTGGATCTTACGATATTGTACCGGAGGATCGCAGGAAGCGCTGTCCAAACTCCCGTATCTGTTCGGGATTGCTTTGGTAACAGTGATCATTCGGATTGTATGTACCAAATATGCGGCAACCACGAGCTTCTATGCTTCCAAATCCGTGAAGAAGGAGCTGCGGGGGGCCATTTATCAGAAGCTTCTGCGGCTGGGGTCTTCCTACCGCTTAGAGGTTCCGACTGCGGAGGTGGTTCAGCTTGCCGGAGAAGGCGTGGAGCAGTTGGAGACATACTTTGGAAGTTATCTGCCGCAGTTTTTCTATTCTCTTCTGGCGCCGCTTACTTTATTTGTCGTGGTGGCACGTCTTCGGATGAAGGTCGCTGTGATCTTACTGATCTGCGTGCCGCTTATGCCGATGATCATTGTCTTTGTTCAGAAATTCGCGAAGAAGCTCTTATCGAAATATTGGGGGCAGTATGCGGAATTAGGAGACAGCTTCTTAGAGAATCTGCAGGGCCTGAATACCTTGAAGATCTATCAGGCGGATGAAGCCAGACATCAGGCGATGAACAAGGAAGCAGAGCATTTCCGCGTGATCACCATGAAGGTTCTGACCATGCAGCTTAACTCTATCATCATCATGGATATTGTGGCATATGGGGGAGCCGCATTGGGAATCGCCCTTGCCCTGTTAGAATTATGGAACGGTAGACTGGACTTTACGGGATGCTTTATCATCATATTACTTTCGGCAGAATTCTTCCTGCCGATGCGCAAGCTTGGCTCTTATTTCCATGTGGCTATGAATGGAATGGCAGCCAGCGATAAGATCTTTCATCTCTTAGATCTTCCGGAGCCGGAGGGGCGTACTGCTTCGATCGGCGAGGGGGACGGTATCGTTCTTCGCGATGTTCATTTCTCCTATCAAGAGGGAACGGAAGTCTTGCACGGTGTGAATCTGCAGTTCGTCAAGGGCAGCTTCACATCGATCGTCGGCGTGTCCGGCTGTGGCAAATCTACCATAGCAAATCTCTTAACGCATCGAAATACCGGCTATTCCGGCAGTATCACGATCAACGGAACCGAGCTGTCTGATATTAAGGACTCGGAGCTTGCCGGACATATCACCTATATATCCTATAACAGCCATCTCTTTAAGGGGACCGTGCGGGAGAATCTGCTTATGGCCAAGCCGGATGCAGAGGATAAGGAGTTGTGGTCCGTGATCGAGAAGGTCAGACTGAAGGACTTCTTAACGAAGGAGCATGGACTGGATACCTTCATTCTGGAGAATGCGGCGAATCTCTCCGGAGGACAGAAACAGCGGCTGGCATTAGCGCGGGCTCTGCTGCACGATTCGCCGGTCTATATCTTTGACGAGGCAACCAGCAATATCGATGTGGAAAGTGAAAATAATATTATGGCTCTGGTGCATGAGTTGTCCATGACGAAGACGGTAATTTTGATCTCTCACAGGCTGGCGAATGTAGTCAAGTCTGATTGGATCTATGTATTGGATCAGGGAACGGTCGTACAGCAGGGAACGCATGATGCTCTGCTTGGTGAGACGAAGGAGAACGGAATATACAAGGCGCTCTGGGATGAGCAGGAGGCACTGTATCGGTTAGGAGGGATGGCATAATGGAAACAAGAAGTAATTTCAAGGTTATGTCGAGGCTGATCGGAATGGTGAAGCCCCTGACCGGACATATGATACTGGCGATCGTTATGGGAGTACTTGGCAATCTGTGTGCGATCGCGATTCCGGTGATCGGAAGTGTGCTGATGGTGAGGATGGTATATTACTCGGATTGGATGCCGGGCTCAGATGTAATGCTGGACTGGGGTGTGATCAGTGAGTCGGTCAGGGAATCGATCTATCCGAAGCATTCGTTAAGTATGATGCTGCTCCTGTTAGTCGTGGTTGCGGTGCTTAGAGGTGTTCTTCATTATGCAGAGCAGAACCGGAATCATTATATTGCATTCCGTCTGCTGGCACTGATTCGGGATCGGGTATTTGGCGCACTTCGGAGATTGGCTCCTGCGAAGCTGGACGGGAAGGATAAGGGAGATCTGATCGCGGTCCTGACGTCTGATATCGAACTTCTGGAGGTCTTCTATGCCCATACCATCAGTCCGATCTGCATTGCGGTTATCGTGTCGATCGTGATGGTCATCTGGCTTGGACATTTTCATATATTGCTGGGTGTATACGGATTTCTGGCGTATCTGATCGTCGGGCTTGTGATTCCTCTTATATTTGCTAAACGAAGCCGGAAGTACGGAGAGGATTTCCGCAGACAGTTCGGTGAAATGGATGCTTACGTTCTGGACCAGATCCGGGGTGTCGATGAAAGTATTCAGTATGGATATGGGAAGGATATCTTACGGGAGATTCATAGACGGACCGATGAATTGTCGGAACAGGACGGCCTGCTGAAGGGGGAAGGCGGTACGAATTCGGCAATCACCACCGGTGTGATCCTGCTTCTGGATCTTGGGATTCTCGCACTGTCACTCTATCTCCATAATCAACCGATACCGGGAGATGCCTTTTATCTGAATGAAGCAGTGATTCCGGTCGTATCTTTGATGAGCAGCTTCGGTCCTGTGATCGCACTTGCGAATCTGGGAACCGGATTACAGAGTACCTTTGCTGCCGGCAACCGGGTATTGGATATTATGGATGAAGAGCCGTTGATTACAGATATTATGGATGGCAAGGATATTACCTTTGAAGGCGCTGCCTGTGACGAGGTTACCTTTGCCTATGATAAGGATCGGGTGAAGGAAGCACCGGTCTTAGATCATTATTCACTGGAGATTCCGAAGCATCATATTGTCGGTATCGTTGGTAAGAGCGGCTCCGGCAAATCTACCCTGCTCAAATTATTGATGCGGTACTTCCGCGTGGATCAGGGAGAGGTGCGGATCTCTGATACGAATATTGAGGAGATCAATACGAAGAACCTTCGGGATCAGGAGAGCTTTGTGACACAGGAGACGGTACTGTTCCATGACAGTATAGAGCAGAATCTGCTGATCGCGAATCCGGATGCGACACATGAACAGATCGTGGAGGCATGTAAGAAGGCATCGATCCATGACTTTATCATGACGCTTCCACAGGGCTATGATACCAAGGTGGGCGAGCTGGGAGATACGCTGTCCGGCGGCGAGAAGCAGCGCTTGGGAATTGCCAGAGCGTTCCTGCACGATGCACCTTGTATCCTATTGGATGAACCGACCAGTAACTTAGACAGTTTAAATGAGGCGATCATCTTAAAATCTTTACAGGATTACCGCTCGGATAAGACGATCGTATTGGTCAGCCACAGGAAATCAACCATGTGTATTGCGGATGATGTGGTGACGGTGCATGCTTCGTAGGGTGCAATTGATCGCAAAATGATTATTATGAAAAAATCATATAATGATTGCTGAGAGATCGTATAAATAATTACGAACGGATCGTATGTAAGACAAAAGGAATACCATACGAAGAATTGAATCAAAGATGTTAGAACAATCAAAAAGAATATAATTAATTGCATGGAACGAAGGAGGATAACGAATCATGGCAACAGTGACAGAGGCAGTAACCGCACGCAGTTCAACAAGAGGATATACATCAGAGCCTCTTACAGAGGAGGAGATAACCCGGATATTGGAAGCCGGGCTGAAGGCACCTACCGGTAATAATAAACAGGAGATCCATTTTACCGTGCTTTCGGGAGAGCATAAGCTCATACAGGAATTAGAAGCAGAGAAGAACCGGATGCGGAATCTGACCGGAGTTGAGCATAATTTCTGCTATGAGGCACCGACACTGATCATCTTAAGTGCACAGAGTGATTATCGCTGGAGTGTGATCGATGCCGGAATAGCAGTCGAGAATATGGCGCTGACCGCTGAGGAACTGGGGCTTGGAAGTCTGATCATCGGTTCTATCTATGATGCCATGCATGGAGAGAAGCAGTTGTATTTTGAAGAGAAGCTGGAATTGCCGGATGGATATGAATTCCAGATCGCGCTGGCGGTCGGACATAAGGCGGTCACCAAGGAGCCGCATACCTATTCCGCAGAGGCGCAGATCACCTATCTTTCATGAGAATGCTCTGCTTATGATCATTTGCATATTCTCATGGATGATCAACTGATTTTATTAGGATAACCGCAGGCTCTGACAGTTGCTTTATACAGAGATTTTGTATATAATAATGGTAACTGTTCAGCGCGTAATGAAAAGTCCGGTCCGGTCTGAATAGATCGGACTTTTTATGTGCGTACCAGCGATAAGTATTTGCCGTCATCTTCTCTGTCCGATTGAATGAATGGCTGCCGGCAAACATATAAAAATGATACGGGAAAGGATTAATGAAAATGAGTGAATTAGGAATCGGAACCAAATGTGTACAGGCCGGTTATACACCGGAGAATGGGGGGCCAAGACAGATCCCGATTATTCAATCGACCACCTTCAAATATGACACAAGTGAGGATATGGGGAAGCTGTTCGACTTAGAGGCATCGGGGTATTTCTATTCCAGACTACAGAACCCAACCTGTGACCATGTGGCTGCCAAGATTGCGGAGATGGAGGGAGGAACAGCCGGAATGCTGACTTCTTCCGGACAGGCAGCCAATCTGTTCGCAATCTTCAATATCTGTGAAGCGGGAGATCATATAGTGGCTTCTTCGTCCATCTATGGCGGAACCTATAATCTGATCAAGGTTACCTTGGCAAAGATGGGGATTCAGTCTACCTTTGTATCACCGGATGCTACAGAGGAAGAATTATCAGCCGCATTTCAGGAGAATACGAAGGCAATGTTCGGAGAGTCGATTGCCAATCCGGCACTGACCGTACTGGATATCGAGAAATTCGCCAGAGTGGCTCATGCACATGGAGTCCCGTTGATCGTAGATAATACATTTCCAACTCCGGTGAATCTTCGCCCGATCGAGTGGGGAGCAGATATTGTTACCCATTCCACTACCAAATATATGGACGGGCATGGATCTGCCATAGGTGGAGCGATTATTGACAGTGGCAGGTTTGACTGGATGGCTCATAAGGAGAAGTTCCCGGGTCTGACCACTCCGGATGAATCTTATCACGGAATCGTATATGCAGAGAAATTCGGTAAGGAGGGCGCGTTCATTACGAAGGCAACCTCACAGCTGATGCGCGATCTCGGCTGCGTGCAGTCTCCGCAAAGTGCATTTTACTTAAATCTCGGTCTGGAATCCCTGCATGTCCGTATGCCGCGCCATGTAGAGAACGGACAGGCAGTTGCCGAGTTCCTGGAGTCTCAGGAGCTGGTTACCGGTGTGAATTATCCGGGACTGAAGAGCAGTCCGTATTATGAGATCGCGAAGAAGTATATGCCGAATGGCGGCTGTGGTGTGGTATCCTTCGAGCTTGCGGGGGGACGGGCAACCGCGGAGAAGTTCATGAAGCACTTGAAGATCGCAGCGATCGAGACACATGTGGCAGATGCCAGAACCTGTTGCTTAAATCCTGCGACCAGTACACATAGACAGATGAATGACGAAGAGCTGATTGCTGCAGGAGTTCCGGCCGGTCTGATCCGTATATCCTGCGGATTAGAGGATAAGGAAGATCTGATCGCGGATCTGAAGCAGGCATTAGAGGCTTGTAGATAAGAAAGACAAAGGAGTGTTGATATGGGTGATAGCAAGAAGAGGGTTGCCATTGTTACGGGAGGCAGCAGCGGAATCGGAAGGGCGTTATGCAGAAAGCTGAAACGGAATGGCTACCGGGTCTACTGTTTCTCGCGCCGGAATCCGGAACTTAAGGGAATCCTTCATTGTCCGGTGGATGTTACGGATGAGGAGGCAGTGAATAAGAAGGTTGAGACGATCATCGAATATCAGGGACATATCGATCTTCTGGTGAATTGCGCAGGATACGGAATCTCCGGCGCGGCGGAATTCACGGATCATGATATGGCAGTCCGCCAGATGGATGTGAATTTGATGGGTACTGCGAATGTCTGCAAGGCCGTGATCCCCTATATGCGCAGAAGGAAGAAGGGAAAGATCATCAATATCAGCTCCGTTGCCGCAATTATGCCGGTACCGTTTCAGGTATGGTATTCGACAAGCAAGGCAGCGATCAATGCTTACAGCTGCTCTCTGGCGAATGAGCTTCGGCCATATCACATTCAGGTCTGTGC
>CACZRT010000126.1 GCA_902783585.1 uncultured Lachnospiraceae bacterium
CCTCCTTTCGGCGGCTCTGCGATAATAAGAAAAGCTGCTACCGCCAGGTAACAGCTTTTTTAAGTAATCCTTATTTGAATTCCTTATTTGAATTTACGTTTTCTAGCAGCCTCAGACTTCTTCTTACGTCTAACGCTTGGCTTCTCGTAATGCTCTCTCTTACGAATCTCCTGCTGGATACCTGCCTTTGCGCAGTTTCTCTTGAATCTGCGTAAAGCACTGTCCAATGTTTCGTTTTCTTTAACTATAACGTTTGACATGACCTCACACCTAACCTCCCTCCAGTTGTATATTGTGCAATACATAACTGATTGGGTATTTTTAGCACTATGCTAGTTTACAACAGATTGGCAGGTTTTGTCAACACCCTTTTTACGCCCGGATCTGAATATTGTAATTTACCCGAAATTGATCCGCAATCTGAGCAATGAATTCGGAATTCGTCGGCTTACGATGTTCCGCCCAGGAAGCATTATGAAAGACTTCCTTGATCGAATCCATGTTTCCCCGATTCCATGTAACCTCAATTGCATGGCGGATCGCACGTTCCACACTGCTTGAGGTCGTATCATACTGCTTGGCTATCGTCGGATACAACAGCTTAGTAATATAATTTAAGACCGTAATATCTTGTACCGCCATTATAATACCGGATCGGATATATTGATACCCCTTAATATGAGCCGGCATACCAACTCTTCGAAGAACCTCTGTCACATCCGCATTCAGATAATTCTCCAAAGCCGGGAGATCGTCCAGCTCAATCGGAAGTCCTTCTGTCATGTGATAGTGCTCATGACTCTTATACTGAGTCAGCATGCTCTTCTCCCGATTACAGATCTGCCGCATTCTATGATATAAGGTTTCCATATGATATGGCTTTAACATATAGAAATCAACGCCCAATTGGCAGGCGCACTCCATGATCGTCAGATTATCCACTGCAGACAGCGCGATCACCTTCGGCAGCTTCGGCATGGAAAGATCCGTAGATAACAACTCCATTAATTCCAGTCCATCCATACCCGGAAGAACGATATTCATCAGGATCAGATCCGGATGTTCCTTTTGAATTAATTCATAGGCCTCTTCTCCGTTATACAAGACATTCATAATGTCAATATCCGGCTTTCGTTTTAAATAATCTGAGAGTCTTTTCCCTTCTTCTCTGTTATTCACAATAATTATTATTCTCATGCATTTTACTCCATTTCCTGTTATTTCTGGTCAGCACTTTTGCGAACGAGATAATTCGACAAAATTCTTAATAATTATCTTTTGTGGAAAGATTGACCCACTATTTACGGTTGACTATAATTCTTATGTAGCAATTCATAAGCATTCACTATATTTATAGAAAACCATATCCATGTATAACACTATAACTCCATCTGCCAAAACCTGACATAATTCCCGGGCAAAAGATAAAATACCATAATATCCAGAAAGGCACTACTCTATGACAAGAGAAAAATTAATAAATTTATCGAAACATTTAACCTCTGACCGAGATGACTATTTATCTGCATTTCATAAGAACATGAATCTATATGTCTCCCAGCCGGATTTCACCATTCGTGAAATATCCGAGCGATCCGGATTATCCTTCTCCACCATTAATACCGTATTATATGGCAACAATCGGGATTACAAATTATCAACGATCGTCGGATTATCGAAAGCTATGAATGTCAGTATTGATGAACTGGTTGGCTGTTCCACCTTAAATGAAGAAGAACGTTATCTTATTCAGGAATATCGTTCCAGCAGCCGGCAGGATCAGCTTCTCATTCATTGGTTCATACATATGCAGAAACAATTACGGACCTGCGATGTACCCACAAGACAGCAAACAGTTCTGATCATGCAGATGTGTCAGGATGAAACCGGCGGATTACGGATCACAGATCAATATCTTCCTTGCCAGCTTTCGGATTCGGAAAGTATACAGCATTCAAACATCTTTATGGGGATTCAGCTTCCTTGCTGTGACTACATGCCGGACTACTCTCCTTATGATTATATTATGCTGGCAAATGACAGACTACCTAAGATCAACGAAGATTGTATCATCCTATCTGCCGGAAAATGCTATATCGTCAAGCGAATACCTTCCGACAAGTCCGATACCCTGACATGTATCGATAAACAGGGAAAGATCTATTACTATCCCGCTCCCGAGGACATCATGGGATACATCGTCTGTACCCAGATCAATGAAGAATTCTACCAGAGATAACAGGAAGCATATCCTGCACGCCCCGTAAGAATTATTATATGCACCGTAGTTACGCAATATTTAGGGTCGGTATGCTGCTTTTCCACTGAATCCACAAAATAACTATTTTTTTGGACACGAGAGCACCGGAGTATTCCTAAGGGAAGCATCTGTCGATTTTGTGATAATTCTATTGATCGAATGGTTATTTTTCACAAAAGCTCCCAGCTGTTCGAGCGAAGCGAGTTTAGGGAGCTTTTATAGAAAAATACCATGAGTGAAATATGAATTATCCAAAATCGTGACAGCTAGCTTTCCGTGGAATATGACGGTGCTCTCGTGTATAGGGATTCAGTGCACATAATAATTCTTATGTGAATACCCGCTATTTATTCATTTGGCTTGATATCAGACATGTCGTCCTTATCGAATTCCTCAAGTACATCATTATCGATCAGTACATTCTCCACGCCGAGCTCACGGACAGTCATACCGCCTAAGGATTTACGTTCTACCTGATCCTGTTCATCCCTAAGCTTCTGAACCGCTTCTATGGATAGTCCGGACATCATTGCCACCTCTTCCACATCGATCTGTCCCTTCAGCATACGCTTAGCCATGTCATATTTTGCCTGTTCTGTATGGTTCATTATTTGAATGCCTCCTGTTGTCCTACATCTTAACATTATGAATCTAAGTACTATCTGGTCAGACCTGCAAGATATTCCTCATTGACCGCGATGACTTTATTCATAGCCTCCGGTCCCGGTGCACCGATCGTCTGCCGTTTCTCCACACAGGTCTTCATAGAAATCGCGTCGTAGATATCTTCCTCGAAAACCGGACTGATCTTCTGATATTCCTCTAATGTCATATCATCCAGGGAAATATTCTTATCGATACAATACAACACCAGCTGCCCGACGATCCCATGTGCATCCCGGAACGGAACGCCATGTCCAACCAGATAATCTGCCGCATCGGTAGCATTAGTAAATCCATTTTTCGCACTGGCTTCCATCCGGTCTTTCTTCAAGGTCATGGTATTGATCATACCGGTAAATAAGGCAAGACAGCCCTTCACTGTATCGATCGCATCAAAGGTCAGCTCCTTATCCTCCTGCATATCCTTATTATAAGCAAGCGGAATTCCCTTCATGGTGGTCAGGATATCGGTTAATGCAGCATAGACCCGTCCGGTCTTGCCGCGTACCAGCTCTGCGATATCCGGATTCTTCTTCTGCGGCATAATCGAGCTTCCTGTACTATAGGCATCATCCAATTCCACAAACTGATATTCATTGGAATTCCATAGAATGATCTCCTCTGAAAACCGGCTTAAGTGCATCATGATCGTGGAGCAGGCTGACAGTAATTCGATCAAATAATCGCGATCCGCTACGGAATCCATACTATTTAACGTCGGACCGTCAAAATCAAGCAGCCTGGCAGTTAATTCCCGATCCAGCGGATAGGTCGTTCCCGCAAGTGCACCGGATCCGATCGGACACAGATTCATCCGATGATAGATATCGGTCAGCCGGGAATGATCCCGCTTGAACATCTCCATATAGGCTCCCATGTGATGAGCAAAGGTGATCGGCTGTGCCTTCTGCAGATGGGTAAAGCCCGGCATATAGGTCTGAACATTCTCCTTCATCAGACGATGGAGAACCTTCATTAAGTCAACCAACAACTCCTGTATCGCCCGGATCTCATCTCTGGTGTAGAGCTTCATATCCAGCGCCACCTGATCATTCCGGCTCCGTCCCGTATGCAGTTTCTTACCCGGATCACCGATCCGATCGATCAGATTTGCCTCTACAAAGCTGTGAATATCCTCATATTCATTCGTGATCAGAAGTGTTCCTTCCTCCACATCCTTCACGATACTATTTAATCCATCAATGATCTTCGTCTTCTCATCCTCTGTCAGAATCCCGACAGACGCAAGCATTGTAACATGCGCAATACTTCCTCTTACATCCTGATGAAAGAACTTCTGGTCAAATCCAATAGATGCGTTAAAATTATATACCAACCGGTCCGTTTCCTTGGTAAAACGGCCGCCCCATAACTGTGCCATGATCAATCCTCTTTTCTATATCATTTCACCCTATTCTACACGAAATCTACATAATTCACAAGACCTACTTGCTTCGTGACAGCCGGCTTTTCGTAGTGAGTTCCTTCTATCCACGTCAAAAGCAGATCACGATTCCCTCAGCCTCTTATTCAGCGCATTCAGCACCCGTTTCTTATCAGCACTCCATAATGGCGCGATCAATGTTTTCTTATCTCCGTCTCCTGTCATACGGTGGATCACCATATTCTCAGGAAGCAAGGCAATGGCTCTGCATACCAGATCCACATATTCCTCCAATGTCATACAGCTAAAGACTCCCTGCCGGTATTCCTCTGCCAGATCTGTTCCCTCGATCACATGCAGGAGCTGCAATTTGATCCCCTGTACACCACTCTTACCAACATAATCAACCGTAGCCAGCATATCCTGCTCCGTTTCACCCGGAAGCCCCAGAATCACATGTGTGATCACCTCAATCTCTCTGGCCCGAAGCGCCTGCACCGCCTGATCATAGACCGTAAGCGGATAGCCCCGCCGAATATAGTCTGCCGTCCTCTCATGGATCGTCTGAAGTCCCAACTCAACCCAGACCGGTTTGATGTGGTTCAATTCCTCCAATAGATCAAGAACCTCCTCCGGCAGACAATCCGGACGGGTAGCGATCGACACGGCAGCCACATCCGGCATCTCAAGCGCCTCCATATACAGCTTACGTAGATGTTCTACCGGTGCATAGGTATTGGTAAATGCCTGAAAATAGGCAATATATTTCCCACTTTCATTGATCTTAGCTGCCACCCGCTGCTTTCCCTGCTCCAGCTGTTCCGTAATGCTAAGTTCACTGGGCTGCGCAAACTCACCAGAGCCTCTTCCCGAACAGAAGATACAGCCCCGGGTGCCCAGCGTTCCGTCCCGGTTCGGACAGGTAAAGCCGCCATCTAATGCAATTTTATAGACCTTCGTACCAAAGGTATCCCGAAGGTATTGATTGAATGAATAATATTCCAATTAATTCATCCCCTTTCGGTAGTATCAATGTCTATTTTTAAGCGACTAAATAGACATAATAGTATTCTCTTCCCTTATGTTTCTCTGAGATCACATAATTTCATGGCTGAAAGAATCTATTATTTCTATTCTTTCAGAATAAAATAGGAGATGGAGGAACGAATAATGAATCTACAGATGACACAGATCGGAATGAGGATCCGAGCCCTGCGTAAGGAACGCAAGCTCACAGGTGAATATGTGGCAGAAATGATCGGCAAATCCCCGGAATTCTTACGTGAAATTGAAAGCGGCAATCGTGGGATGTCACTCACTACTCTGATCGATCTGTCCCTTGCATTACAGACAACAACCGATTATCTGCTCTTTGGATCTGTATCAGAAGAAAAGTACGCCGTTCTGATACAGGTACTGGATCGATGTCCGGACGAAAAGCTGCCCCGCCTGACCATGATCCTTGACAGCATCATTGATTATCAGACAGCCGATACAGATACAAAATAATAAAGCAAAAAAGGAAACGAACCTGGCAGTGCCATTCCATCGTTTCCTTTTTTATTTCATCTTATTTCTCCTTCACATGCACATCCAGCTGATTAAACGGTATTTCCATTCCGTTTTCATCCAAAGCGCTCTTAATCTCTTCCATCACATTCCATCTGGCGTTCCAATAATCTCCGGTCTTCACCCAGACATGAAGCGCCAGTGTCATCGAACTGTCGTTAAATCCGTCCAGAACAATATCATGCGGCTCCCCTTTCATGATATAGGAATTATTCAGGATCATTTCCTCCATAACCTCGCGTACCTTCTTAATATCCGCATCATACGGGATCGGCACAGTAAGATCCAGACGCCGTTTGTCATGCTTCGTATAATTCGTCAGACTGGCGTTTGAAAGTGCGCCATTCGGGATTACGACATATTTTCCATCATAGGTTCTTAACTGCGTATAGAAGATATCGATTCCCACAACCGTTCCTTCATTCCCATGAGAATCCTCCTTGATATAATCACCGACCACAAACGGTTTCAGAACAAGGATCAGGACACCACCGGCAAAGTTCGATAAGCTTCCCTGCAGTGCCAGTCCTACCGTAACACCGGCTGTACCAAGCAGCGTGACAAAGGATGTGACCTGAATTCCCATGATGGAGATACAGGTAATGACCACAACCACATACAGAATAATCCGGATCAGAGACAGCAGAAATGAACTGACCGTCGGGTTCATCTTGGACTTATCAAAGGAGCGCTGCACAAGCTTTAAGAGCCATTTGGCAACCTTGATCCCAATCCAAAGCACAAGCAGAGCAAGCAGCACACTGATCGTCTTATTCATGATCCAGGACAACAGCTCGGAAGCCTTACTCTGCAAAAGGGAGATTTCGGTTGAAATCTCCCCAATATTTGGTGTTTGTGATAATTGAATGGTTGAATTAAATATATTGATCATCATTTTCCCTGATACTTAAATACCGATATTGACAGCGGAGCTACATATACAGAGATGGAATCCTCACGCTTATCACATTCCACCTTCTTTGACGCCTTAGATGTCCGGTTCTTCTTGCCATTGCCGCCGAAACGAGCCTCCTCACTGGTGAAAATCTCCTTATACTTTCCTTCATAAGGCACACCGATCTTGAAATCCTTATGTTCGATCGGAGTAAAGTTACATACCACGATCAAGGTCTCTTTCACCTTATCCGTCTTTCTGGCAAAGACCACGATACTGTCATTCGAATCCGTACTGTTGATCCACTCAAAGCCCTTCGGATCATCGTCCAGCTTATAAAGTGCCGGCTGTTCCTGATAGAAATGATTCAGCTCCTTCACATAATCACGGATACAGGTATGTGCATCGAATTCAAAGATACCCCAATCCAATTCATCGGATTCATTGAATTCCTTGAACTGCGCAAACTCCTGTCCCATGAACAAGAGCTTCTTACCCGGATGACACATCATATAACCGTATGCCAACCGCAGGTTCGAGAACTTGTCCTCATAACCTCCCGGCATCTTCCCGATCATCGAGCCTTTCTCATGAACCACCTCATCATGCGACAGCACCAATACATATTTCTCACTGTATGCATAGACCATACTGAAGGTCAGCTCATTATGATGATACTTCCGATATAGAGGATCTAACTTCATATACCGCAGGAAATCATTCATCCAGCCCATATTCCATTTGAAATCAAAGCCGAGCCCCATCGGTGCAGGCTTCGTCACATCCGGCCATGCCGTCGATTCCTCCGCAATAATGGCACAGCTTGGGAACTTCTCGTGAATTACCTGATTCAACTGCTTCAGCATTGCGATCGCATTTAAATTCTCATTGCCGCCGTACTGATTCGGGCGCCAATTTCCCGGCTCCCTTCCGTAATCCAGATACAGCATAGAAGCCACAGCATCCATACGGATACCGTCAACATGATATTTATCCGCCCAGAATAAGGCATTGGCAATCAGGAAATTCTTAACCTCCGGCTTGCCGTAATCAAAGATATACGTGCCCCAATGCGGATGCTCACCCCAGCGGGAATCCTCATGCTCATAGACCGGTGTTCCGTCAAAGCGTCCCAGTCCATTCTCATCCTTCGGAAAATGCGCCGGAACCCAGTCAATAATTACCGCAATTCCCTGACTGTGCATATAATCTACAAAATACATGAAGTCCTCCGGTGCGCCATACCGACTCGTCGGAGCATAATATCCGGTAATCTGATAGCCCCAGGACGGATCATACGGGTGCTCCATGACCGGCATCAGCTCAATATGGGTATAACCCATAGCCTTCATATAAGCTGCCAGCTGCTCAGCCAGTTCCCGATAATTAAAGAACTCCCTGCCGTCCTTCGGACGCTTCCAGGCGCCAAGATATACTTCATAGATCGACATCGGAGATGCAGACAGATCCTTCTTGTCCCGCTCCATCATCCATGTCTCATCCGTCCATGTATAAGCATTCAGATCCTTAACGATAGAAGCATTGCAAGGACGAAGCTCGGTATAATTCCCATAAGGATCCGTCTTCATCTGGGTCTTGCCATTTCTTGCACACACCTCATACTTATAGATTTCATTTTCCTTCACTTCCGGAATAAATAATTCAAAAATACCGGAATACGGCAGCTTCCGCATCTGATGAATCCTGCCGTCCCACTTATTAAAATCCGCTACAACACTGACGCGGTCAGCATTCGGAGCCCAGACAGCAAACAGGACTCCCTTCACGCCGTCCACCGTCATCGGATGCGCGCCTAATTTCTCATAGATTTCATAGTGCTCTCCTTCATTGAACAGGCTGATATCGATCGGGTCGATCACGGATTCAAACATATAAGGATCGATAATATCCACATATTCTTCCTGGGCATTATAGATCCGAAGCTTATAATCAAAGCGGTCGCATTTCTCGATCTTAATGGAATAGAAGCCCGGAACCCGCTTAGATTCCATCGGATATTCCTTGCCGGTCTTCACGTTGATGACAGAGACATTCTCCGCATCGGGCCGGAATGCATTCACATAGAGATCATCAATACATTCATGCATGCCAAGAATATGATGAGGATCATCATGCTTCGCTTTCCGAAGCGCATCTACCTCCATCCAATTAATTGCAAATACATCTTTTTTCGTTCTCATACTGTTCTCCTGTTCAAACTATCGAAAATGAGCACATATGTCTTCTTCGATGCTGTCGTTTGGGTTCCCCATGTATATTCTCATCTATGGATCATCCATCTAATCTGTGTATAAATATCCCGCTTCTGAGCTTCGGCTCGAACCATGTAGACTTCGGCGGCATAAGAAGTCCCGCATCCGATACCCGGAATAATTCCAGAATCGAAGTCGGATACATAGAAAATGCCAGCATCATATCGGAATTCGCACGCTTCTCCAGTTCGGCAAGTCCCCGAATCCCGCCTACAAAATCAATCCGTTTATCAATTCTCGGATCCTCAATCTTAAGCAGCTTGTCAAATACATTCTTCTGAAGGATCGACACATCCAGACCCTCCACCGGATCATCCGGACAGATCGACGTATGCGCGGTAAGCAGATACCACTTCTTATCCAGATACATGCCAAAGGTGGCCTTCTTCTTAGGACTTACCGGAACATCAGACTGCTCAATATCAAAATCCTCGGCAAGCGCCTGTAAGAACTCCGGCACACTCCTGCCGCTTAAATCCTTGATCACACGATTATACGGCATAATCATCAGCTGGTCATGCGGGAACAATACGGACAGAAAATAATTGAATTCCTCTGTTCCGTCATAATCCGGATGCTCCGCCCGGCGCTTCAGTCCCACCTTCACGGCAGACGCCGCGCGATGATGACCGTCGGCAATATAGATACTGTTCACAGCCTCAAAGCCCTTCCGGATCTTCTCGATATCCGCATCATCCTCGATCACCCAGACAGCATGTCCGATACCGTCAACGGAAGTAAAATCATAGACCGGAGCTTTCATCTTCACCCGATCAACGACCTCGTCGATCTCTGCCTGCGACCGGTAAGCCAGAAAAATCGGTCCGGTCTGCGCATTACAGGTATCTACGTGGCGAATCCGGTCTAACTCCTTCTCTTCCCGGGTATTCTCATGCTTCTTAATAACATTATTCTGATAATCATCAATGGAAGCACAGGCAACAATACCAGTCTGCGCCCTTCCATCCATCGTCAGTTGATAGATATAATATACCGGCTTCTCATCCTGAACATAGATCCCGTCCGAGATCATCCCATCTAAGAGCTCCTTCGCCTTAGCATAGACCGTATCATCATACATATCATAAGAATCCGGAAATTGGGTCTCTGCCCGATCCACCTTCAAGAAAGATAATGGTTCACGTTCCACCTCTTCCTTCGCTTCCTGTCGGTTATATACATCATAAGGCAGTGCTGCAACACGGCTTACAATATCCGTTCTGGGACGAAAGCCCTGAAACGCTCTAACAACAGCCATAGCCGTTCTCTCCTTTATCAAACATTATTCATGATTTAGAATCCATCATATCAACGGATATCAATGGATCATCAACCTATAACCAATCATTTATCGTTAATATGATTACAATAATATTGATATATTTATCGCAATATACCAATAGATGATATTATTCTACACTAAATTGATATAAAAAAAAAGAAAAAAATAGTATTTTTGAAAAAATTTATATCTTGGGGATTTCATTGCCATTCTGCCGGCAAAATGCTATACTATACCCATTCTACGATCCATAAATCATTTATTTCAGGAGGTTATAACATGAATATCGTAATATCAGATGCAATCAAATATATCGGCGTCGATGACACCACAATCGACTTATTTGAAAGCCAATATATCGTTCCGGAGGGCGTATCCTATAATTCCTATCTGATCCTGGACGAGAGGGTAGCTCTTATGGACACCGTGGACAAGCGCGGCATGGAGGATTGGGAACAGAAGCTTCTGGCTGCATTAAACGGCCGCTCCGTTGATTATCTCATTATGCAGCACTTAGAGCCGGATCATTCCGGCAGCATCGCGCGGCTGATGGAATTATTCCCGAACGTCACCTTGGTCGGGAATGCCAAGACCTTCCAGATGCTTCCGCAGTTCTTTGAGCATATTGATCTTACGAATACTCTTACCGTGAAGGAAAACGATACCTTAAGCTTAGGCTCCCATACCCTGCAGTTCATCATGGCGCCGATGGTACACTGGCCGGAGGTTATGGTCACATATGAACAGAGCGAAAAGGTATTATTTACCGCAGACGGTTTCGGTAAATTCGGTGCTCTCTCCTTAACCGAGGGTGTAGACTGGGCATGCGAAGCCAGACGGTATTACTTCAATATCGTTGGAAAATACGGCGGACCGGTACAGACCTTACTGAAAAAGGCTTCTGCTCTGGATATTCAGACCATCTGTCCGCTTCACGGACCGATTCTATCAGAAAACCTTGCTTATTATTTCGATCTCTATAATACCTGGAGCAGCTATACACCGGAGAATCAGGGCGTCCTGATCGCCTATGCTTCCATTCACGGAAACACTGCTGCTGCAGCCGAGCGGCTTGGCGAAATGCTTCGAAATAAAGGCGTGGAAAAGGTGGTTGTCAGCGATCTTGCCCGCGAAGATATGGCAGAAGTCATTGAAGATGCTTTCCGTTATGACCGAATGATCCTCTGTGCCGCCTCCTATGATGCAGGCGTCTTCCCGCCAATGCAGGACTTCTTACAGCATCTGCAGACCAAAGCCTATCAGAACCGTAAGGTCGGCATCTTAGAGAACGGCTCATGGGCTCCGTCAGCCGGACGCACCATCAAGGCAGCCTTAGAAACCATGAAGGGAATTGAAATCGTAGAACCGATCGTTACCATCAAATCCACCATGAAGGAAAGCGACCTGCCGGCGATTGAAGCATTATCCGATGCGTTTGTATCATAATAGGTTATAATAATATCCTTATTCACGTTCATAGTATACAACAAGCCCGATCCACATGGACTTCAATCAATCCTGTAGATCGGGCTGATATTATTTTTCTAGTTCCCTCTTCACCGCTTCTTCCACCATCTTCATATTCTCCGTCGGCTCGAAGCGTGCTACCACCTCTCCCTTCCGGCTGATCAGGAATTTGGTGAAGCAAGCTTATCCTCCACCTTCTGCATGACAGATTGCAGATTGGTAAGGTCTAAAGCAACATTCCCCGTTTCTAAGGAATGATTGGCATCCTTAATACAATAAGCCTCCAGCTTCTTATCCTTGCAGATTGCCGCAATCGTATCCGGATTTGCATAAGGATCTCCGCTGCCATAGAAGATCAGACCATTTTCTTCTTCAATAAAGTTCTGTATGAATTCGAGCGGCGTGAAACAGATCTGCCGAACATTCAACCCCATTTTCTTTGCATAGGCGGTCGCTACGACCGTACCAATGCTTTTCGAGATAAATATCACCTCATCGGCCTTATCTACCGCCTGCTCACTTAAGGCCTTCTCTGTCCGCTGAATGCAGTCCTCTAAGGTCTTTAGCAGAAAATTATGATCCTTCAACTTTTCTTTGCTCCATGAGATACCGGAGAAATCAAGGTGAATCAGTTCATATCCATAATTCATTGCCAGTTTGCCGGCATAATACAGAAGCGGACGATCCTTGGTATATCCAACGCCCGGAAATATGATTGCAAGTTTCTTCATGGTCTTTCTATCCTCCTAATGATCCTGTTAGCTATTGGTTCGTGTTTCCGAGCTTTCCTGCTGCATCTGCCAGATCTGCATAACCGTATCTGTGAACGGTCTCCTCCATGATCTTATAGGCCAGATTCTTCTCCTCCTGTACCAAGCCTACAATGAACTGCCCATATAATTTGAGCATCTTATCACTGTAGGTACTCATTTCCCCTCGTAAATAGGTCTCGTAGGACGTATCCCACGGCTGATCCTCACTGGTGTGAATCCGTCTGGCATTACTTGCCATTCCCGGATACTGTGCGGCAAATGCTTCCATCCAGCCGACCTGAATCTGAATGATCTGCTCCATGATCCTCTGCTTACCTTCCGGAATCTCCGGGAATTCATGCTTGATCTCATTCCATTCCTCCGGAACCGTACTTGCTTCCATCCGGCCGTATTTCTCCATGATCATATTCCAGCCGCGGTCAAGTGCCAGTTGGAAATCAACCGCGTACTGCACTAACATCTCATCGGTCCATGTAGTATACTGGCTTGTACGCATGATATGGAAGGTATACCAGTCATCCTGACAATCCGCGCGGCCGCCCTCATTCTTGACCTGATCGAAGGCTTTGAATTCCATTTTCGCAATGTATTCCACAAGCTCCTCATGCGACATCTGCAGATAGTCTGAACGCAGCTGTAATTCCGGTCCGTAATGCTCGAGGTAATTATCCAGATAATAACCGTCGGAGGCTGCAATGAGCCTTGCATTACCGATATATCCCTGATCCAGTAATTCCTCTAAGAGCATACCCGCCAGATCATCGATCATCTGCTCTACAGAAAATGAATCCATGCCATGATTACCGGATTCCATGTAATCTGCTTTGGTTCTGACGTCAGAAGAGTCTTTTGTCCGTTCCTGCACACGGGCAATCTCTGCCTGATAAATACTGCGTATGCTGTCTGTAAGCTCCGGAAGTCTTGTGAACTTCTCCGCCCCCTTTACCAGCCATTTATCATGCGGGGCATAGATCCGGTTGCAGAGGTAACCAACCTTCAGCGCCTCCTTCATTCCTTCTGCCAGCATCATCCATGCCGTCAGATCATCGCCACGCTGCTTCATCCTGTGATAGTTATACTGGGCATTCTGTCCAAACCGGCAGATATGCTCGGCAAGCAGAATGCATAAGGTACTGTCATCATAATAATTCATCAGATACTTCCGAAGACGAATGAGCTCACAATCCGATCCCTCATGATAGATCCTGCCATTACACAAAGCAGCAAGCTGATAGGATTCCAGTCCTGCCATGGTGCTTCTGGACAGTGCACCGGTGTTCCTCCATTCCTTATATGCCTGTTCGCCCAGATAATACTTCAAATAATCACTGGTCTTATGCACACCGACACGTCCCCGTCCGGTAAGCAGTGTCAGTCTCTCATACCCCTTCCATTCCTTCGGGAGCGCCTCATAATCCTGCGTTAATCGTTCTCCGATCTCTTCATACAGAGTATCCTCTAACCAGATACTAAAGCCCGGACCCCAGTCATGATCTCTGGAGTATTCATCATCGAAGCCGTAACAATCTGACCCTTCCCCGATCTGCCCGATGGTCATACGATCATAATAACTACTGTATCCAGCTGTAAGCATCGGCTCACCGACCGACTCATAGTATTCTTCGCTAAGACGGAGACCTTGAATATCGTTTTCTGATTCTGATGAATTCTCCGGCTTGATCTCTGCCAACGATTGTTCAGAAATCTCTGATTCCGATACATCCTCAAATGTACTCTCTGTTAGCTGCTCTTCTTCTGATACGTTCTCCGTACTTGTCCCTATTTTTATATCTGTCTCTAACTCTGGCTCATTATCCGGCTTAGACTCTCCATCAACCTTTTGCTCTCCCACTGATTTATTATCTTCTTCTGTCGCATCTCTGTTTGTAACCTGTTCCTTCACAGCTTCCGTCCGGATCTCATAATCCTCTGCCACCTGACCGGCACGCCGCATCTTCTCGTCGGCATCCTCCTCATAGCCCTGCACAGTTCTATAGAAATCCGTCTCGCCAAGAGTCGAACGAATCGCTTCCTTGGCATCCCGATAACAGGATACCGCTTTCCCATAAGCCCGATCCGACTCATAGACCTTCCCCAGCGCACAGACAGCTGCCGCAAAATGCGTATCCTTCACGCCCAGCTGTTCATATATGGCAATCGCGCGCATAGCAGTCTGTTCTGCCTGTCTCAGATAAATGGGATTATTATCCTGCCCCGCAAGCGCAATATAGGTATTCGCCAGATTCGCATTGGTTGTTGCCACCTCCCACACACGATCCGGATAGGTCTCAGCAATGGCAAGGGCTTTATTAAGGTTCTCGGCAGCCAGTTCATATTGCTCCTGCTCCTGATACAGCAGACTGCGGTTATTATAGAGATCTGCAAAGCCGAAATCCCCCGGCTGCAGCAAGGACTGGTACAGAGCCTCCACCTGATCGTAGATTGCCGCTGAACGCTCCAAATAGCCGCCTGCACGCAGACCATTAGCAATATTAAGCAGAGTCGTCGCATGCGGAACACTGCCTTGAATCCCCATCTGATCGATCAGCTTCAGCGCATCCTGTCCATACGCGATCATCTGGTCATAATGACAGACTTCCCGGGAGAATCCGATCAATTCATTGGTAATCGACAGCATACTGCCATAATCTCCCTCTTTTGCCGCCATTTCATATGCATTTAACAGATACGGTTCAATCTCTTCAATTCTCGCCTCTGCAAATAACTGATCCAATCCTGCAAGTACCGCTCCAAGCTCCATCCTACTCTTCCTTTCTGTTGATCGTATCACGCGATATGATCGTTAACTATATATCTGCTCCAGACTAACCATTCTATATAATACGTTAATATTATCCTTTTCAATTCCTTATTAATGATACCACATCACGCCTGATAATGAAACACCCCGAATCCTATACATATAGAATTCGGGGCATAACACTAATCGGTCAGTTCAAGAATCACTTGGTCAACCATTCAGGACTATTCAATTACCTTCTGGAACATACTCTTATCTACGCCGCAGATCGGGCAGTGCCAGTCATCCGGAATATCCTCAAATGCGGTTCCCGGTGCGATTCCGTGCTCCGGATCTCCCTTCTCAGGATCATACGTATACCCACATGGGTTGCAGAAATACTTATCCATTATTCTTGTCCTCCCTATTCATACATATTACACGAATGCCACTTCGTATAGAGAATGAATTAACCGAAATATCTCTCTAACAGCCCCTTGAATGCCTTGCCGTGTCTTGCCTCGTCTCTTGCCATCTCATGTACGGTATCATGAATGGCATCTAAGTTCGCTGCCTTCGCACGCTTAGCAAGATCCGTCTTACCATTGGTTGCACCGTTCTCGGCATCTACCCGCATCTGCAGGTTCTTCTTTGTGCTGTCGGTAACAACCTCGCCAAGCAATTCAGCAAACTTTGCTGCATGCTCAGCCTCTTCATAAGCGGCCTTTTCAAAATACATACCGATCTCTGCATAACCCTCGCGATAAGCAACTCTTGCCATAGCCAGATACATACCTACCTCGGAGCATTCTCCTTCAAAGTTTGACCGAAGATCTGCAAGGATATCCTCGCTGACACCCTGTGCGACACCTACTACATGTTCAGATGCCCATGTCATCTCATCCGAATTCTGTGCAACGAACTTCTCTGCCGGTGCATGACATACCGGACACTCTGTCGGTGGATTGTCCCCTTCATAGACATATCCACATACGGAACATACATATTTCATAAGCTTAAACCTCCTTCTGCATCCGATTTATCAAGTATTATCAGCAATCCACATATCAATGTCTGAAGTAAACCCCATCGGATGATACTGTTCCTTAATAGTAACATGGACCGCAAATCACTGTCAAGGAAGGTTGAGCGAAGATTTATGAATGATTTATGAATCTTTCATTTGACATCTATTCACGGTTTCGATACAGTATAATTGTTAAATATAACATCAAACAGGCAGAATCTCATCTTACAGACAACGCTTGATTATAATATACAGCATATAAGATTACAGACACAAGGAAGCATACCGTGAAGAAGATCATTATCATCGGTGCCGGCGTTGCGGGACTGACCGCTGGAATCTATGCCAGACGCGCAGGCTATGAGACAATCATATATGAGAAAAATGATACCACCGGAGGAAGCTGCTCCGGCTGGTTTCGCGACGGGTATGGGATTGATAACTGCATCCACTGGCTGACCGGAACCCATGACGGAACGGAACAAAATAAGGTCTGGAAAGAAGTAGGCGTCTTATCCGAGGATACGAAGCTGATCCGGCGGGACGCCTTCTACTCGTCTGAATATCAGGGAGTCCGTGCCACTCTCTGGCGGGATCTCACACGCACCCGTCAGGAAATGATCGAGATCTCGCCGGAAGACACAGACGAGATCAATATCTTTGTGGATTGTGTGATCTTTGTCCACGAGGTACTATCCACCGGCATGACGCCGAAGGATGTTCTTAAGACCTTTTCCGAGTCCGACTTCAGTATGTCGCATTTTGAATTTGCCAAGTATTTTCTACGATATCTGAGTCTGGATTCTGAACAATGGGCGGAGAAATTCAAGTCTCCTGTCTTAAAATCTTTGATTCTGGATTTCATGGCGAAGGAATATGAATCTTATTGGATGATCATGGCTTACAGCTTCTTTGCCTTTGATAATGGGGATATTCCGGAGGGCGGCTCGATCCATATTGCGAAGCAGCTGACGAAGACCTACTTAGAGGCCGGCGGTATTCTTCATACGAAGACACCGGTGGACCGGATCCTGATCAATAAGCAGAAGGTAACCTTCCACACCGTTGAAAATGCTCTGCAGGAGTCCAAGAATGTGAAGACCGTCAAGAAGATCATCATGCGGCACGCAGACGGCGTACAGCTTGCCGGAGGCACGATCGAATATGCGGATTACGTGATCTGCACCTGCGACATGAATTATACCTTTAATCATCTGCTAAAGAAGAAATATACCCCAAGATCTCTGAAGGATATTTATGATAACAAGAAAGAATGCATTACATACAGTTCGTTTCAGGTGGCATTTTCCGTAGATGGACTATTGGAGGAGGTCGATGATACGCTGGGCATTGAATGCCGGCCATTTGAAATCGCCTACGAGAGCTATCACCGGATCACACTTAAGAATTACCGAAGCTACGGTGATTATATTGCACCGGCCGGACATACCGTGATCCAGGTCAGTCTTCCGCAATATGAGAATGACTTCAGATACTGGAAGAAGCTGTATCAGAACAAGGCGCAATACAACACGAAAAAACGTAATTTTGCCGAAATTATTATGCACAGGATTGAAGAACGGTTCCCGGAATACGAAGGGAAGCTCCACTATCTCGACGCCTGGACACCTTATACCTATGCCAGACGCAATAATGATTACAAGGGGGCTTATATGCGCTTCCTGACGACACCGTTTAATCGGAACGCTTTCCTTCCGATGGATATCAAGGGCTTAACCAATGTCTATCTTGCCGGTCATTGGCTCCGCTATCCGGGAGGACTGCCGACCGCATCCACAACCGGTAAGAATGTGATCGATCTGATCATAGAAAATGAACGGGGATCGTTATAACAGATCCGGTCTTCGTTCCTTCGTCCGCTGCAAAGACTGTTCCTGCCGCCATTTCTCAATGTTGGCATGATGTCCGGACAGTAAGATTTCCGGAACTCTTCTCCCCATGAATTCCTCCGGTCTGGTATACTGCGGATATTCCAGCAGATTGCTGCTGAAGGACTCCTCCTCGGCGGAAGAATCATTATTCAGAACCCCCGGAACCAACCGGGAGATACAATCGATCATTACCATGGCAGGAAGTTCACCGCCGGTCAAGACATAATCCCCGATCGACACATGATCCGTTACGATCATCTCAAGAATCCGCTCATCCACACCCTCATAATGCCCGCAAAGCAGGATCAGATCCTCTTCTGCCGCAAACTCACGAGCCATACTCTGATGAAATACTTTACCCTGCGGAGTCAGATAGACTACCCTTGGTGTCTTCCCGATCCGGTCGGTAATCGACTTCCAGGTCCGGTAGATCGGTTCCGCCTGCATGACCATTCCGGCACCGCCGCCATACGGATAATCATCCACATGTCCATGCTTCTCTAAGGTATAATCCCGAATATTCACCGCTTCCACATGAAGCAGATCCTGATCCATCGCACGTCCCGTAATACTATTCGACAATCCCTGCATCACCATCTCAGGAAATAACGTCATCACATAGAAATTCATTTTTACTATACTCTCTTTCTTTAATAGTAAAACTATTCTTCTTATCATTTTGAAGTACAGATTTGTGCATATGGATATATGGCTAGAGTGGGACCTTTGAGAACGCCGGTACTTATGCGCTGTTTTTTAGCGCATTATGTACCGTTGCGTTCGAAACGGAGCGCAAGCGTGCCCACGGTTAGCCATATACCACATGCACAAATCGTCACTTTATAAGTAATTAATCCAGCAACCCCTTCATAATATGCACCACTACCTTCGGCGCATCTGTATCTACCTCTAAGATACACTCCGGAATTGCAGGAAGCAACAGTTCTTTTCCTTCCTTTGTCTTCACAACATATACATCATTCGCTCCGGTCTCCAGTACATCTGTCAGAATTCCAAGCTCCCTGCCATTCTCCTCATAGACCGGTGCATCTATTATATCGGCGATATAGAATTCGCCTTCCTCAAGCGGGATTGCATTCTCTCTGGTCACGAGCAGAGATGCTCCCTTATATTGTTCGATATCATTAATATTATCATAACCCTTGAACTTTAAGATTGCCTGATTCTTGAAGAACTTTACAGACTCCACTTCCACGTTGACCTGTTTTTTCCCGGTATCAATGATACAGGCTTTCAAATATTCAAAACGGGACAGATCTCCGGCTGCAGGATATACCTTCACCTCTCCCTTGATCCCGTGTGTGCTGGTGATCGTACCAGCCTTCAATAATTCATCCATTCAAATCCTTTCTGCCTTACCGCTTTTCGTATGACGGATTATTCAAATTACAACACTCTGCCGCATCCGCCGTAAATAATCATTCTTCTCAGTTATACTGCAAGCGGCCACCCGGAGTATCTCCAAAGCGGCCGCCCGTAGGTATTAACCAATTTTAACTTCTACCTTTTTGTCACTCTTTGACGATGCAGCTTTCACCACTGTACGGATGGATTTTGCAATCGATCCTTGCTTTCCAATCACCTTACCCATATCATCAGCAGCAACATGAAGCTCAATTGTGATGACATTATCTGATTCGGTCTGTGTAACAACTACCTCGTCCGGGTGATCAACTAGGGATTTCGCAATTAGTTCTACTAACTCTACCATGATTTACGCCTCCCTATTTTGAAATACCTGCACTCTTCAAAAGCTTAGCCACGGTCTCAGTCGGCTGTGCGCCGTCTGCCAACCACTTCTTAGCTGCCTCTTCGTCAAACTTAACAACACTTGGTTCCTGGTTAGGATCATAGGTACCGATCTCTTCAATAAATCTACCATCTCTTGGTGATCTGGCATCAGCAACTACTACTCTATAGAAAGGAGCCTTCTTGTGTCCCATTCTCTTCAAACGAATCTTAACTGCCATCTCTTACACCTCCTTCATCATATTCTTGTAATTCTATATAACCAACTTGTCATGCATTTTTCAGGACTTGTTGAAATCATTTTCATACACTGCCCCAAACTGCTGCAAATTGTTATTAGCAAATCCTTATTTCCGTCATTTTCCAGTATGTCATAGTAACAACATGATCGAGATCAAAACGGAAACCGCATTCCCCCGCGGCGTTTCTTACCGCCCATCATACCGGAGAACTGCTTCATCATTTTCTTGGACTGTTCAAACTGCTTCACGAAGCGATTGACCTCGGAGATATCTACGCCTGCCCCCGCTGCGATCCTCCGCTTGCGGCTGACATTGATCAGATCGGGATTCGCCCGTTCCTCCGGCGTCATGGAAAGGATGATCGCCTTCGGATGAGATGCGGCATTATCGTCGATCTCCACATTCTTCAACTGGCTTCCCATTCCCGGAAGCATGGAGAGCATGGACTGCATCCCGCCCATCTTATCCATCTGATCTAAGCTGTCCAGAAAATCATTATAATCAAAGCCATTCTTCTTCAACTTCTGAGACATCTCTTTGGCTTTTTCCTCGTCGATGGCTGCGGTCGCCTTCTCAATCAGGGATTCTACATCCCCCATTCCCAAGATCCGGCTTGCCATACGGTCCGGATAGAACTGCTCGAGATCCTCTAATTTCTCACCCATACCGACATACAGGATCGGTTTCCCGGTAACTGCCCGAATGGAGAGGGCTGCACCGCCTCTGGCATCACCATCTAATTTGGTAAGAACGACGCCGTCAATCCCAACCTGCTCATCAAAGCTCTTAGCTACATTAACCGCATCCTGACCGGTCATGGCATCTACAGTCAGAAGACTGTATGTAACTGCAACGTTTTCCTTAATCTCCTGCAGCTCCTTCATCATATCCTCATCCACATGCAGACGTCCGGCTGTATCTAAGAATACAAGATTATTGTGATTCTTCGCGGCATGCTCGATCGCCGCCTTGGCAATATCCACCGGTCGGTTCTTATCTCCCATGGTAAATACGGGAACACCAACCTTCTCGCCGTTGATCTCCAACTGCTTGATCGCTGCCGGACGATAGACATCCAATGCCACCAAGAGCGGATGCTTGCCTTTATTCTTGAACTGTCCGGCCAGCTTGGCCGCAGTCGTTGTCTTACCTGCACCCTGCAGACCGCACATCATGACGACCGTGATCTCATTCGAAGGAAGCAGCTTGATCTCTGTGGTCTCAGAGCCCATCAAATTCACCATTTCCTCCCGAACGATCTTAATTACCATCTGTCCCGGATTCAAGCCCGTGAGCACATCCTGTCCAACCGCACGTTCACTGACGGTCTGGATGAACTGCTTTACAACCTTGAAGTTAACATCCGCCTCCAAGAGTGCGCGCTTAACTTCCTTCATTGCCTCCTGCACGTCCTTCTCGGTCAGGGCACCCTTGCTTCGAAGCTTCTTGAACACATTCTGTAATTTTTCGGATAAACTATCAAATGCCATATCTGACTCCGTTAATCAAACTAATACATATGATATATACAACTATATTCACTAAAATAAAAATCAGAATTCCAAAAATTCAGAACTCCATCAGGATCGCATTCGCTAAGGTCTGGATCTCCTGAATCTCAGCCGCAAGCTCCGGATCCACATTCGCCTGCTTTACAACCTCGATCTTGCCCTGCATCTCCGCCACCATGCTTTTGGCATTTAAGAACTTCTCGACCAGCTTCAGCTTCGATTCATATTCCTCTAAGATCTTATCACAGCGCCGGATCATGTCATACACGCCCTGCCGGCTGATCCCCTCGATTTCCGCAACCTCCGTATAGGAATAGTCCTGAAATACGATATCTTCATATATCCGTTTCTGATGCTCCGTCAGAAGCTCTCCATAAAAATCATAGAGAATGGACTGACGGACGAATTTTTCCATCTCCATATATATAGCACTCCGGATAATAGTTGTCAAGTATTTTTACTTGACAGAATGATCATACTGAAAACGGTGTTAAATGTCAAGCATTTTTCACGATTCGTTGACATTTCTTCTACTTCTATGATACTATAGTTCGCGGTGATAATTAAAAAGAATATATAATAAGAAAGGAAGTACATAGTTATGAAAAAGAAATTGATTTGTCTTGCAGGTGCAATGATCCTCGGAGCCATGATGCTTGCCGGATGCAGTTCTTCCGGTTCAAGCGGCAATACCTTTACCGTAGGCTTTGACGCAGAATATCCGCCATACGGTTATATGGATGAAAATGGAGACTATACCGGTTTTGATCTGGAGCTTGCCCAGGCTGTCTGTGATCTGGAGGGCTGGACCTTAGTGAAGCAGCCGATCAACTGGGACAATAAGGATAATGAACTGAATTCCGGCGCGATCGACTGCATCTGGAACGGCTTTACCATTGACGGACGTGAAGACGATTATACATGGTCCGTTCCTTATGTTGATAACAGTCAGGTTATCGTTGTCGCTAAGAGCTCAGGAATCACTACCTTCGCTGATCTAAGTGATAAGACCGTCGGTGTGCAGGCTGCTTCTGCTGCTTTAGAGGTTCTTCAGGACGAGGAACAGCAGAAGGCTTTGGCAGACACCTTTAAGACCCTGCAGGAGTTTGGTGATTATAATACCGCATTTACAGAGCTTCAGGCAGGCTCCGTTGACGCGATCGCAATGGATATCGGTGTCGCACAGTATCAGATCGCAAGCCGTGGAAATGATGAGTTCATCATCTTGGATGAGCATTTGAATTCCGAGCAGTATGGCGTCGGCTTCAAGCTTGGTAACGAAGAGCTCCGTGACAAGATCAATGCGGATCTTAAGACCTTAAAGGCTAACGGAACCTTTGATTCCCTTGCAGATAAGTATGAGCTTTCCGACATGACCTGTCTGGAGTAAGCAGACCAACTATCATCTTATCCGTTACATAGATCATACTATGTGCGGAGTGATGGATCGGATTACATATAAAAAAAATGGATCGATAAATGGGAGAAAGAACGATATGTCGTTTCAAGTCATCTTACAACAAATGGGATTAGGAATGCTGAAGACGGTCGGTATCTTCGTGCTGACGCTTCTGTTCTCTATGCCGCTTGGTTTCATAGTCGCATTTGGACGAATGTCTAAGAATATAGTCATCCAGGGCATAACACGGGCGTATATTTCCGTGCTTCGCGGAACACCGCTGATGTTACAGCTCATGGTTGTCTATTTTCTCCCATATTATATCTTCCATATCTCGATCGGCGGATGGCGGTATCCGGCTATCATCGTCGGATTTACCATCAACTATTCCGCATACTTTGCAGAGATCTACCGTTCGGGAATCGAGGCAATTCCCAAGGGACAGCACGAAGCTGCCAGACTGCTGGGATATTCTAAGGTACAGACCTTCTTCCGGATTGTTCTGCCTCAGGTATTCAAGATCATTCTTCCGGCAGTTACCAATGAAGTGATCACTCTGGTCAAGGACACGTCGCTTGCGTACTCTCTGTCCTATATCGAGATGTTTACCGTTGCCAAGCAGATTGCGGCTGCCGAGACCTCCATGCTTCCGTTTGCAGTTGCCGCGGTCTTCTATTTTGTATTTAATCTGCTGGTATCCACGGTCATGAATCAGATTGAGAAGAAAATGAGCTATTATTAGGAATTTAGAAAAAACAGCTTCACAGAAAGCAGTGGCTGCTAAGATTCGTTCTTCGCTTTGCTTGAACTCATCAAGCAGCTGTTGCATTCGTTCAGCTAAGATTATCTGAACAAGGTTCAGATAATCAAGTTTCACAGAAAGGAGAAGGGATATGAGTAACGATCAGGAAATCTACTTATCAATGAAGCATGTCAGAAAGTCCTTTGACGGTCTGGAAGTACTTAAGGATATCTCTCTGAATGTCTACAAGGGGCAGGTAGTCTCTATTATCGGACCATCCGGCTCCGGCAAATCCACCCTTCTTCGCTGTGCGACACTGTTGGAAACCATGGATAGCGGTGAGCTCTCCTATCTCGGACAGAATGCCGCCTCCAATGAATCTGATGCATCCGGTAATCTTCGCAGTGTCTATGTCAGGCAGGGGGAATTGGAACAGATCAAGCACCACTTCGGCTTAGTGTTCCAGAATTTCAATCTATTTCCGCATTATACTGTCTTAAAGAATCTCATGGATGCGCCGATCCATGTACAGAAACGGGATAAAAATGAAGTAAAAGAGGAAGCCATGGCTCTTCTTGCCCAGATGGGGCTTGCAGATAAAGCAGATAATTATCCACATCAATTATCCGGCGGTC
>CACZRT010000127.1 GCA_902783585.1 uncultured Lachnospiraceae bacterium
CAATGATTACCGATGATCGAATAGTCACCGTAGGATGCGTAATTGGCATATCTGACATTAATGAAATACATATATCCACCGATATTATTCACTCCGGATAAGGCTTCGTTGGCTGCCTGTTGTGCCTGTGGCAGCGGTCCGTTCTGAAGATACCCGTTCATCACGCTTCCGTTCACGGATGGGAACTGTCCCGGTGCATATATGACCGAACTGATGGAGCCTCCAAATGCGCCGCTGTGGAGACGGTTCAACACTACATTGGCAACTGCAAGCTGTCCCTCATACGGTTCATATCCGGCTTCCATACTGATCAGGCAGGCAAGCAGATACGCATCATCATAGCTTGCTGCAGTCGGTGCCTGTACCTGCGTAGCAACCGTAACCGGAGAAGTTGCAGAACTAGAAGCTGTACTCTGCGCACTTGCGGCAAGCTTGGCTGCCTCTGCTTCCTTCGCTGCCCGAATCCTTGCCAGCTCCTCTTCGATCGTGATCGCAGTATCTAATTTATATTCCACATCTACATAATCTGCAGATACATATCCTTCCCAGGTCTCATTCACTAATACCTGATACCAGCCGTCCAAAGTATCCGTAACGAATACCTCATCATCCTGCTCCAACATGGCGATCGCCTCGGACTCTGTATCCGTATCCCGTCTGACTCTTACCAGATCTGCGGTAACCGTTGCTACATACTTTCCGTATTCCTCTGCCATAGGCTCCGCATCCTTACCGGTCAGAATGTATTCCGTCTTCACATAGCCTTCCACATCTCCGGAAACGATCTTCGTCCATTCGCCTTCTGTTCCCAAGATATCACCGGCACAGCCCGGATACATCTTACCCACTAATTCCGAATCTGCATTCGCCTCTGCGCGAACATTCAGTGTATCTGTAATATTGGCAATGAATCTGCCGTCAAATTCCGATGTTTCATGGGTAGCGACCAGATCTACCTGAACCGCTTCCGTAGATACCTCGGCAAGCTCCTCATAGACAGGCTTCTCTTCCAACTCCGCCATAGATGATAACGGTGTCATCTCTACGGTAACGATCTCAACCGGTTCCGGCTCTACCTTCTTATGCCTGCGATTCGAACTGATCTTAGAGCAGATGCCAAAAGCAGCCAAAGCGGTGCAAAGAGCCAATCCGCCCAGAAGCAAATGATTCCGTATCCGCTGTCCCTCCATCATGCTTTCAATCTCTTCCTTACGCTTTGTAAAACTCATGATAATGTCGATCCTTTCCGCAGCATCGGTGACTTCCGCATGCCAAATCGTAAAAATTACTAAAATGTTATAAAATGTTACATTTCTGTTACAAGACACTATAGCAGATTCCCTCTTGCATGTCAAGTTGTGATATGGGATAATCATTGTACTGTTTTTTGTACATGATCTACAAACCTTCAGAACTTCAGAGGCGGTATTATGAGCATACTTCGATTGGATAAATACCTGGCAGATTCCGGGATTGGAAGCCGGAGCGACGTAAAAAAACTTCTTCGAAAAGGAAGCATACGGGTGAACGGAGAGATCGTGACTGCGCCGGAGTATAAGATTAATTCTGAAACAGATGAGATCCTATATCAGGACACTCTCATTTCCAGAAAGGATCTGGTCTATTACCTTCTTAACAAGCCCGCCGGATATATCAGCGCGACGCAGGATCCTGACAAGCCAACCGTTCTTTCCCTTATTCATGACACTACCCACCATGATCTCTTTCCGGTGGGACGCCTGGACAAGGATACCGAGGGACTGCTCCTGATCACCAATGACGGAGCTCTGTCCCATGCTCTTCTCTCTCCGAAACGGCATATAGATAAGACTTATTATGTGGAGACCGATTCTGAGATAGCAGGGGATGCCGTGTCCATATTCCAAAAAGGTATGGATATTGGAGACGATACCCCAACGCTTCCCGCAGAGCTTACCATAGTCTCTCCGACATCCGCTTATATCACCATTCAGGAAGGCCGGTATCATCAGGTAAAACGGATGTTCCACGTCATAGGCTGTGAAGTGACCTATTTGAAACGTATTCGTATGGGATCCCTTACACTCCCCGACGATCTTCCAACCGGACAATACCGCAGCCTGACCGAAGAGGAATTATCCATGCTAAAAAAATGATTTTTATATTATGATTCTTATTATATGATTCTCTTATTCTGCCGATTTAACGCGTTGACACATTAAAGTGCAGATGATAAGATAATAGCAGCATTGATCAACAGGCAGCTTAAGTAACAAGGCTGTATAATTATATAGAAGAAAAGAGGATATAACATGAGTACTTCCGGGCATTTTACAATTGGATTTATCGGTCTTGGTCTGATCGGAGGGTCCATCGCAAAATCCATCCGGCGAATCTTTCCGGATTATAGCATACTTGCATTTGATACTGACCGCCAGGCTGTCCAGACTGCCCTGCAGGACGGAACGGTTACCGAAGCCGTCGAAGCAGTAAATGATCGGTTTGCCGCCTGTAATTACATATTCCTATGTGCACCCGTGCATTATAATATCGAATACCTGTCGATGTTGAAATCCATTATGAATCCTGATTGTATCCTGACGGACGTCGGAAGCGTTAAGACCGATATCTATCAGGCGGTCATGGAGGAAGGCTTGACGGATTTCTTTATTGGCGGCCATCCTATGGTAGGCTCCGAACGTTCCGGTTATGAAGCGGCAAACGATCATCTGATTGAAAATGCATATTATTTCATCACACCTTCTTCCACCGTTTCCAAAGATAAGGTAGAAGAATTCACCACCTTCATAGAAGACCTGGGTGCCATTGCCATTGTCTATTCGCCTGCCCGCCACGACCAGACGACCGCATATATCAGCCACATTCCACATATCATTGCGGCAGAGCTTGTCAATCTGGTTCACAACAAC
>CACZRT010000128.1 GCA_902783585.1 uncultured Lachnospiraceae bacterium
ATAAAGAAGCTGTTACAAATAAAGAAGTTCTTTCAAATAAAGAAGCTGTTACAAATAAAGAAGCGGGTCCAACAGGAGAGGCTTATACAAAGAGTGGATCTGCTGATGATAAGGTTACTGATAAAAAAGAACCGGAGATTGAGAGCAGAACAAAGAAACCGGCTGATCCGGCCATCTCACATATTGGAGGCGTGCCGGATACAGAAGAGAATGTGTCCAGCTATATTGAATCGATCATGCAGTCGGTTGCTGATATTGAAGCCTCCGTTGCAGAAGATCTGAAGAATCCGATTCGGTATGATACCACTGTCCGGCGTGAGAGCAGCAGTGTAGGATCCGATTCGGATACATCTACGGAATATCAGTCCAAGCTGAATGAAGTGGAGAGTAATCTTAGTCCGAAGGAACGTCTGGAAAAGTTAATGAAATTAATTGAGGAGGATCGTAAGGCCGAAGAACAGAAGACACCGGATATCTATCAAGAGGAGGAATTGGACATGGATGAGTTTCTAATGAATCTGGTGGGAGCAAGTGCGATTACGGATGCGATGGTCAAGAATTATCACGAAGAACAGAAGCGTGAGACATAACTTGTGATCATGCGGTCTTACAATTTAGGATAGATAGGATACTCATATTAAGGAGAAAGGAGAACCTGTGGGGGAATGAATGATAGAGAAGCGTTAATTGCAGCAGTCAGAGCTCAAGTTGAAAAGGAGAAAGCAGCGAAGGCGGCAAAGCTTGCAAAGGAGCAGGAATATCAAAAGGCGTCCAACAAGACGAATACTCCGGGACAGACGCAGAATTTCCGTCCTTGGAATCCGGATGGGGATAAGAAGGAAGAGAAGAAGGCAGAGGAGACAATGCCGAATCCTACAGCTAAGACGGAGCAGGAAGCAAAGCGTCCGAAGATGTCTTTACAGACGGAAGATAAGCCGGCAGGCAGCAAGAAGGCTCAGCCGACCCCTTCTAATAGTGGATTTGGTGGAGTGACCGGAGGAAGAGGTTCGGATGGAGCAGGTGAAACTCTGGATAGTTATGGGCTTGAAGGAGATTCGTTACTTGGTTCTTCGAATGAAGGTCTGGGACTTGGCGTATTTGATGATGATCTGGAAATCTCTGCTAAGAAGAAAGCAAAGTCATTCAGTAAGTCCTCGGATGCATCGGATGATCCGGTTCTGGATGAGAATGGTGATGTCGTGAATGTGATCCCGGTGGAACAGAAGGGTCTGGATCCGGAGAACGTGAAGAGTATGTACGACATCGAGTTCTCGGATGATGAAGATGAGCGGAAATATGAACAGGCAAAGAAGGAAGAAGAAGAGAGACTTGCCTTAAAGGCAAAACAGGCAGAGTCTGTACGGAATCGTGCGGCAGAAGAAGCCAGAAAGCAGGATGAAGAGGAACGCCGGTTCATTGAAGCAGAAAAGAAACGTATAGAGGAAGAGCGTAGAGCGAAGGAAGAAGCTAAGCGTAGAGCGGAAGAGGAAGCACGCCGGAAAGCCGAGGAAGAGGCGCGTCGGAAGGCGGAAGAAGAGGCGCGTCGGAAGGCCGAGGAAGAGGCGCGTCGGAAGGCCGAGGAAGAGGCACGTAAGAGAGCCGAGGAAGAGGCACGCCGGAAGGCGGAAGAAGAAGCGCGCCGGAAGGCGGAAGAAGAAGCGCGCCGGAAGGCGGAAGAAGAGGCACGCAAGAAGGCGGAAGAAGAGGCGCGTAAGAGAGCCGAGGAAGAGGCACGTCGGAAGGCGGAAGAAGAGGCACGTCGGAAGGCGGAGGAAGAAGCACGCCGGAAGGCGGAAGAAGAGGCTCGTCGGAAGGCGGAAGAAGAAGAAGCACGCCGGAAGGCCGAGGAGGAAGCGCGTCGGAAGGCGGAAGAAGAAGCACTTCGGAAGGCCGAGGAGGAAGCGCGCCGGAAGGCGGAAGAGGAAGAGGCACGCCGGAAAGCGGAAGCCGCACGTAAGAAGGCAGAGGAAGAAGAACGTATCCGTGTGGAAGCCGAAATCAAGAGACGGGCAGAGGCACGTAAGAAAGCAGAGGAAGAAGCTGCACGTAAAAGGGAAGAAGAACGTAAGCGCCTGTTAGAAGAGAAGCGCAAGCGTGAAGAGGAAGAAGCAAGAAGAATTGCTGCTGAACAGGCTCGTAGAGCTGAAGAGGCTGCCAGAAAGAAGGCTGAGGAAGATGCTAGGAAGAAAGCGGAAGAAGAAGCTCGGAGAAGAGCTGAGGAAGAAGCTCGCAAGAGAGCGGAAGAAGAAGCGCTTAAGAAAGCAGAGGAAGAAGCTCGTCAGAGAGCTGAAGAAGAAGCTCGCAAGAGAGCTGAAGAAGAGGCAAAGAAGAAAGCAGAGGAAGAAGCTCGTAAGAAGGCTGAAGAAGAAGCTCGGATTAAGGCCGAATTAGAAGCAAAGGCGAAGGCGGAAGCGGAAGCCCGGATCAGAGCGGAGGAAGAGGCTCGTAAGGCGGCAGAAGAATTGGCAAGAATGAAAGCTGCTGAGGAAGCTCGCAAGGCCGCGGAAGAAGAAGCCCGCCGGAAGGCAGAGGCGGAAGAAGCCGCAAGAAAGGCCGCAGAAGAAGAAGCCCGTCGGAAGGCAGAGGCGGAAGAGGCTGCAAGAAAGGCTGCCGAGGAAGAAGCTGCAAGAAAGGCCGCGGAAGAAGAAGCTGCAAGAAAGGCTGCTGAGGAAGAAGCCGCAAGAAAGGCCGCCGAGGAAGAAGCTGCTAAGAAGGCAGAGCAGAGCACCGGAGATTCCGTGTCACTTCCGAAGGGTGCAGAAGAATTCTTAGGCAAATATATGACGGTGGAATCCATCAGTCATCAGATGGCGGATGCGATCAACGACATCGATTCAGACCGTACATCACCAAGAAATATCATTATTCTCTGCAAGCATGGATTTGGTACTTCTACGATCGGTATTGATTTTGCGAAGTCATTCTATGCACTTGGAATATGTAAGAACAGTACGGTAGCTGTGATCAAGGCGGCAGCATTCAACAAGGTTGATCTTGCAACTGCGGTTCCGAAGATGCAGGGCGGATGTCTGGTAGTTGATAATGCCGGCAGTGTGAAGCCGGAGCGTATGGAGCAGCTGGCAGATATCATGTCGGATCCTGCGAATGATATTGCCGTGATCCTGACCGGTGAAATGGAGTCTCTCTCCAAGCTGTTTGCAAGTAATGCGAAGTTATCTCCGTATTTCAAGCATTTGATCCAGATGCACCGGATCGATAATAATGCTGTATATGAGATCGCCCTGAATCATATGAAGAAGATGGGGTATGAGCCGGATAGCAGTGCATTATCCAAGCTTAAGAACCTGATGCTCGGTGTTGAGGATGGCAACCTGGATCGTGTGCTTAAGATGGTAAATGATGCAATTGGTAAGGCAGAAGACCGGATCTTCCGCGAATTAGGTTCCGGAACCGAGGAGTCTAAGAAGCTGCTGGATAGCGATTTTGAATAGAGGGAGCCGCTATTGCCGGAGGCAATTTAGAATGCGGCGACCGATTTGCCGCTGAACCGAAGGTGAGGGGGCGAAACATTAGTATCGGTGATACATGATATTAGATTAGCTGTCAGATGATGGCATGTGCCACATTCATGACAGCTAATCTATGTTATACGTGACAAGAAATCTGAGACATCAAGAATAACGATAAGAGGACTATTACTATGTTTGATATGGATATTGGTATCGATCTGGGGACAGCGAATGTTCTTGTATATGTGAAAGGGATGGGGGTTGTAATTAATCAACCCTCTGTTGTTGCTTTTGAGAAGGATACGAAGAAATTAATTGCGATCGGAACGAAGGCAAAGAAGATGATCGGACGCGTGCCGGATAATATTGATGTGATCCGCCCGCTTAGACAGGGGGTTATCTCCGATTATGCAATTACAGAAAAGATGCTGAAGGCGTTCATTAAGCAGGCTATGAGCCGGAAAGCTACATTTCGCCGCCCGAAAATCTGTATCTGTGTTCCGAGCGGTGTAACAGAGGTAGAACGCCGTGCGGTTGAGGATGCAGCATATTCCATTGGGGCAAGATCGGTCCTGATCATGGAGGAACCGGTAGCGGCGGCTATCGGCGCGAATGTTGACATTATCCAGCCCTGCGGCAATATGGTAGTTGATATTGGCGGCGGAACAACGGATATTGCGGTCATCTCGCTGGGAGGCCTGGTGGTGAACCGGTCCTTAAAGGTGGCCGGCGACGATTATAACGATGCAATGATCAAGTTCATTCGACGTAAATATAATCTGTTGATCGGTGAGCCGACAGCGGAGGAGATCAAGATCCAGATCGGAAGTGTGTACTTAAGACCGCAGGACGATTATATGATCGTGAAGGGGCGGAATCTTGTGAACGGACTTCCGGATAAGATTCAGATCACTGCGAATGAGACGGTTGAAGCCTTCAGTGAAGTGACTCTGCAGATCATTAATGCAATTCTTGGCGTGTTAGAGGTATGTCCGCCAGAGCTTGCTGCAGATATCTCGGTCCGGGGAATCATTTTGTCCGGCGGCGGCAGTATGATCTACGGCATGGAGCAGCTGGTGGAAGCCAAGACGGGAATCCAGGCAGTCGTTGTCGATCAGGCGTTAGAGGCTGTCGCACTTGGCGCCGGTAAGTCTGTCGAGTTCATGAACCGGCTGAAGAAGGATGAAAAATGATAACCGGATTCAAACCGATTATTTTTTGATATTCCTTCTCATAAGAGGTTAGAAGTCATTGCAAATGACCTAAAAATATGCTAAAATATCAACAGCTTGTGCACGGAATGTGCAACAGTACCTGACGGTTCGGAACGACCTTCAAAATGTCCCATTTTGAGCTGCTCTGATCTGGACTGTTACAAATAAAACGATGGAGGATGATTGTGTTATGTCAAAGAAAGTTGTGTTAGCCGGCGCTTGTCGTACAGCGATCGGTACTATGGGTGGTTCCTTAAGTACAACACCTGCTGCAGAGCTTGGTGCAATTGTAATCAAGGAAGCACTTTCTCGTGCAGGTGTTCCTGCAGATCAGGTAGATCAGGTGTATATGGGATGTGTTATTCAGGCAGGTCTTGGACAGAATGTTGCCCGTCAGGCTTCAATCAAGGCCGGACTTCCGATCGAGTGTCCTGCAGTTACCATTAATGTGGTATGTGGTTCCGGACTGAACTGTGTGAATATGGCTGCGCAGATGATTCAGGCAGGCGATGCTGATATCGTTGTTGCAGGTGGTATGGAGAATATGTCTATGGCTCCATTTGCACTTCCAAATGGACGTTACGGATATAGAATGACCTGGCCGAGCCAGAGTCAGGGTGCTCTTGTTGATACTATGGTTAAGGATGCTCTTTGGGATGCATTTAACGATTACCATATGATCAAGACCGCTGATAATGTAGCAGAGCAGTGGGGTCTGACAAGAGAAGAATTGGACGAGTTTGCTGCCAACAGCCAGCAGAAGGCTTGCAAGGCGATCGCAGAGGGCGCATTCAAGCGTGAGATCGTTCCGGTTGAGATCAAGAAGAAGAAGGAGACTGTTGTATTTGATACCGATGAAGGTGCTCGTGAAGGCGTAACACCGGAGTCTCTGTCCAAGCTTCGTGCATTGTATCCGGATGGAGTTGTAACTGCAGGTAATGCTTCCGGTATTAATGATGGTGCTGCAGCAGTAGTTGTTATGTCTGAGGAGAAGGCGAAGGAGCTTGGCGTTAAGCCAATGGCTACCTTTGTTGCCGGCGCTCTTGCAGGTGTTGCTCCGGAGATCATGGGTGTTGGTCCGGTTGCAGCTACCAAGAAGGCTATGGCGAAGGCTGGATACCAGATCAGCGACTTTGATGTAATCGAGGCGAATGAGGCATTTGCTGCTCAGTCTGTTGCAGTAGGCAAGGATCTTGGTATTGATGTTGCAAAGCAGTTGAATCCACGTGGCGGCGCAATTGCTCTTGGTCACCCGGTTGGAGCTTCCGGATGCCGTATCTTAGTTACACTTCTTCATGAGATGGAGGATATGGATGCTAAGAAGGGTCTTGCTACCTTGTGTATCGGCGGCGGTATGGGATGTGCAACGATCGTAGAGAGAGAATAATAATATAGTTAATTGCGAAACCTGTGTTTAAGGTATCCTAAGTTGAGCACATTAACTATAGGTAACCGCGGACACGCTTTCGCTCGGCTTTGAACGTAATGGTACATAGGGCACTAAAAGACAGTGCCCAAGTACCAACGTTCAAAGAACGGTCCGCTCTACCTATAGTTTAATGTGCTCAAAAAAAGTGAAGGTAGCCATAATAGTTTCGCAATTGTTTTCATGAAAGAAAAAGATAAGAGGAGAACGTGACATGGAATTCATTACATATGAACAGGATGGATTTGTAGGGGTTGTTACAATTAATCGTCCACAGGCTTTGAACGCGCTGAACAGTCAGGTGTTAGAGGAGTTGGAGAGCGCATTTAAGGCGATTAACCTGGATGAGACCAGAGCGGTCGTATTGACCGGTGCCGGTGAGAAATCATTTGTTGCCGGTGCAGATATCGGTGAGATGTCAACACTGACCAAGGCTGAGGGCGAGGCCTTTGGCAAGAAGGGCAATGATGTGTTCCGTATGATCGAGACATTTCCGATTCCGGTGATCGCTGCTGTGAACGGATTTGCTCTTGGCGGAGGATGTGAGATCTCAATGAGCTGTGATATCCGCATTTGTTCCGAGAATGCGGTGTTCGGACAGCCGGAGGTAGGGCTCGGCATTACGCCTGGCTTTGGCGGAACCCAGAGACTGGCTCGTCTGGTCGGACCGGGAATGGCAAAGCAGATGATCTATACTGCGCGGAATATCAAGGCTGATGAGGCACTTCGGATCGGACTTGTCAATGCAGTATACCCACAGGAGGAGCTGCTGGCTGCTGCTAAGAAGATGGCTGCCGGAATCGCTGCAAATGCACCGATCGCAGTTTGTGCCTGCAAGAAGGCTATTAATGATGGACTGGAAGTGAATATGGACGAGGCAATCGTCATCGAGGAGAAACTGTTCGGAAGCTGTTTCGAGACAGAGGATCAGAAGGCCGGTATGGGCAACTTCTTAGAGAAGGATAAGGAAAAGAAGTTAAAGGTCGTTCCGTTCCAGAACAAATAACAGAGTATATTTTTAAGGAGGATACATAAATGATAGTAGGTATTATTGGTGCAGGAACCATGGGTTCCGGTATTGCACAGGCATTTGCAATGACAGATGGTTATGAAGTACGTCTTTGCGACATCAAGCAGGAATTTGCAGATGGTGGTAAGGCTAAGATCGAGAAGAACATTAACTTCCTGATCGGCAAGGAGAAGATTACGGCTGAGAAGGGTGCTGAGATTCTTGGTAAGATCAAGACAGGACTTAAGGATATCTGTACCGATTGTAATCTTGTTATTGAGGTTGCTCCTGAGAACATGAACATCAAGAAGGATACCTTCAAGGAGTTAATGGCGATCGTTCCGGCTGATTGTATGTTTGCAACCAATACCTCTTCTCTGTCCATTACAGAGATCGGTGCAGGTCTGGATCGTCCGATCATCGGTATGCATTTCTTCAATCCTGCTGACAGAATGAAGCTGGTTGAGGTAATTGCAGGCGCGAACACACCGGATGATCTGGTAGAGAAGATCAAGGCTATCGCTGTTGAGATCGGCAAGGAGCCTGTTCAGGTTGCAGAGGCACCTGGCTTTGTTGTTAACCGGATCCTGATCCCGATGATCAATGAAGCGATCGGTATCTATGCAGAGGGTATCGCATCTGTAGAAGGTATTGATACCGCTATGAAGCTTGGCGCAAGTCATCCGATGGGACCTCTTGCACTTGGCGATCTGGTCGGTCTGGATATCGTTCTTGCAATCATGGATGTATTATATGCAGAGACCGGTGATTCTAAGTATCGTGCACATCCGCTTCTTCGTAAGATGGTCCGCGGCGGTAAGTTAGGACGTAAGACCGGTATCGGTTTCTATGATTATTCTAAGTAAGAAAATATAAAATGGAGGAATAATTAGTCATGGATTTCACGTTAGACAAGAAATATGAAATGGCGCAGAATCTCTTCCGTGAGTTTGCGCAGAATGAAGTTAAGCCATTGGCTCAGGAAATCGATGAGAATCACAGATTCCCGAGAGAGACTGTTGACAAGATGGCTAAGTACGGTTTCTTAGGTATTCCGGTAGCAAAGGAAGATGGTGGACAGGGATGTGATCCTCTGACATACGTTATGTGTGTAGAAGAGCTGTCTAAGGTATGCGGTACCACAGGTGTTATCGTATCTGCTCATACATCACTTTGTGTGGATCCGATCCAGACCTATGGTACACCGGAGCAGAAGGCTAAGTATCTGCCGGATCTTGCTTCCGGCCGCAAGCTTGGTGCTTTCGGTCTTACCGAGCCGGGAGCCGGTACCGATGCACAGGGTCAGCAGACCAAGGCTGTACTTGACGGTGATGAGTGGGTATTAAATGGTTCTAAGTGCTTTATTACGAATGGTAAGGAAGCAGATGTATATATTGTGATCGCTGTAACCGGTACGGTTGAGAAGCGTGGCAAGAAGATGAAGGAGATCTCCGCATTTATCGTTGAGAAGGGGACTCCTGGATTTACCTTTGGTACGAAGGAGAATAAGATGGGTATCTGTGCTTCTTCTACCTACGAGCTGATCTTTACTGACTGCCGTATCCCGAAGGATGCGCTTCTTGGTCAGAAGGGTAAGGGCTTCAACATTGCCATGCATACCCTGGACGGTGGACGTATTGGTATCGCTGCACAGGCACTTGGTCTTGCTGAGGGCGCTTTGGAGACAACGATCGAATATGTGAAGGAGCGTAAGCAGTTCGGAAGAAGCATTGCGCAGTTCCAGAATACACAGTTCCAGCTTGCTGATATGGCAACGAAGGTGGAAGCTGCTAAGCTGCTTGTATACAAGGCTGCAATGACGAAGGCACAGTATCAGATCGATCATAAGACCTCTTACTCGGTAGAGGCTGCTATGGCTAAGCTTTGTGCTGCTGAAGTAGCAATGGAAGTAACCACGAAGTGTGTGCAGTTACATGGTGGTTATGGTTACATCAAGGAATATGATGTAGAACGTATGATGCGTGACGCTAAGATTACAGAAATCTACGAAGGTACTTCCGAAGTACAGCGTATGGTTATTTCTGCTAGCTTATTAAAGTAAGGAGGTACTTAACGTGAAGGTTATAGTTTGTGTAAAGCAGGTACCTGATACAAAGGGTGGCGTACAGTTCAACCCGGATGGTACATTAAATAGAGCAGCAATGCTCACGATCATGAATCCGGATGATAAGGCTGGTTTGGAAGCAGCTCTTAGACTGAAGGATGAGTATGGTGCAGAAGTAACGGTTCTTACCATGGGTCTTCCGAAGGCAGAGGATGTGCTTCGTGAGGCAATGGCAATGGGCGCTGACAAGGGAATCCTGGTTACTGACCGTGTACTCGGCGGTGCGGATACCTGGGCTACTTCTACAACGATCGCAGGTGCGATCCGTAACTTAGAGTATGACCTTATCATTACTGGACGTCAGGCAATCGATGGTGATACTGCACAGGTTGGACCGCAGATCGCAGAGCATCTTGGACTTCCTGTTATCTCTTATGCGCAGGAGATCAAGATTGACGGCGACAGCGTAGTAGTTAAGCGTCTGTATGATGATGGATATCATATGCTGAAGGCAAAGATGCCTTGTTTGATCACTGCTCTTTCTGAGTTAAATGCTCCTAGATATATGACTCCGGGCGGAATCTTTGATGCCTTACAGGCAGATATTACCGTATGGGGCAGAGCAAATCTGGTAGATGTAGATGATTCCAACTTAGGCTTAAAGGGTTCTCCGACAAAGATCGCTAAGGCTTCTGATAAGGTTCGTAAGGGAAGCGGCGAGAAGGTGAACTTAGATGCAGAGGAATCTGTAAGCTACATCGTTGGCAAACTGAAGGATAAGCATGTAATCTAATAAGAAAAGGAAAAGTGGTGAATAAAATGGGTTTAGAAGAATATAAGGGCGTATTTGTCTATGCACAGCAGGTAGACAATCAGTTAAGTAATATTTCTTTCGAATTGATCGGTGAAGGTAAGAGACTTGCCAAGGATCTGGATACTGATGTAACAGCAGTCCTGATCGGTTCTGATGTGAAGGGACTGGCAGATGAGCTTGCTGCTTATGGTGCAGATAAGGTTATCGTAGTAGATGATCCGGAGCTTAAGAATTATAGAACAGAGCCATATGCACATGCACTTGCTTCTGTTATCAACGAGTACAAGCCTGACATAATGTTAGTAGGCGCAACAGCGATCGGTCGTGATCTTGGTCCTACCGTATCTGCAAGAGTTGCAACCGGTCTGACAGCAGACTGTACTTCATTGGAGATCGGTGACTTCCCGCTGAATCCGATTCCTGGTCAGGAGCAGAAGCACAAGCAGCTGCTGATGACTCGTCCTGCATTTGGCGGTAATACCATTGCAACGATTGCATGTCCGGATAATCGTCCGCAGATGGCAACTGTTCGTCCGGGTGTTATGCAGAAGTTAGATAAGGTTGAGGGCGCTAAGGCTGAGATCATTGAGTTCAATCCTGGCTTTACTCCGAATAACAAGTATGTAGAGATCTTAGAGATTTCCAAGGCTGTATCCGGTATTAAGGATATTATGGATGCTAAGATCTTGGTATCCGGCGGCCGTGGTGTTGGTTCTCCTGAGAACTTCAAGATCTTAGAGGATCTGGCTGAGGTGCTTGGCGGTCAGGTATCCTGCTCCCGTGCAGTAGTTGATTCCGGCTGGAAGCCGAAGGAGCTGCAGGTTGGTCAGACCGGTAAGACTGTTCGTCCGAATGTATACTTTGCCATCGGTATTTCCGGAGCCATCCAGCATGTAGCAGGTATGGAAGAGTCTGATATCATTGTTGCCATTAACAAGGATGAGGACGCTCCGATCTTTGATGTAGCCGATTATGGTGTAGTAGGTGATCTGAATAAGATCGTACCTGCGCTGACAGAGGCGATCAAGGCTGAATTAGCTGCAAAATAATCATTAAGAATCCGAAAACTGGTCAGGCAAAGGATGATCAGCGGGTGGACGAAATAATAAGGATACAATCATCCAGGGGCTGTTCAATTAAGGGCAGCCCCTATATATATGTATATGAGGGTATGTTATGAATTTGGAATTAAACACGTTTGAATCAACACAAGAGACAAAGCAGGGCGAAGCTTACTGGGATCTGCTGGAAGCTAAGAGGAAGCTGGAATTCTATCTGACGCAGTACGAGGTGGAGCTGTCTGCAATTGAACGCAGGAAAAAGCTCCTCCTCTGGGCGCTGGAGATCCAGATCCCTTTGATCGGAATCCTGATTCTGACCATAATCGTGTTCGCTGTATTCTCTTTGTTTGGTTCCTTTGCCAATCTCATTTTAATTGCTGTGGTCCTCTATCTGACATATTCCTCTATCCGGATCCTGGTGTCTTATCTGCGGCATACAGCTAAGATCGAGGCGGATAATATCTATACATTGACGCAGGAGCAAAGTGATGTGAATGCGGAGATGGGACGGGTACGGGAAGCGATACATAAGATCGATCTGGTGCTTGCCTTAAAACAGACCGTATGGAATCCGAATGAACCGGAAGAACTGACAACGGCCAGACTTCGGGAGGAGGCCTTTGAAGAGCAGGGGCGGAAGTGCCTGAGTGATATCAGTTATGAGCTTACCTTCAAAGAGAGAAGGGCAGACTATCTGTATGGAGAACGGGTGAAATAAAAGAAGGGCAGATTATCTGTATGGAGAACGAGTGAAATAAAAGAACGGGACTGATGTGTTAGACTCAGTCCCGTTTTAGTTATGGTTCTTATATAGTTGAGATATAATATCAAGATTAGTATTCCAAAGCCTTTTCGTCGCCGTTCATCACGCGTAAGCCACCCTGTGCAAGAGCGAGCAGCTCATCCTCGCCAGGATATACGGTGACATCTGCGATCCAGCTGACCTGGGCAGTCATGGTATCGACAGTTTCCTTGCCATATGCGATACCGCCGGTCAAGATGATCTGATCGACTTTACCGCCTAATACAACTGCCATAGCACCGATTTCCTTGCATAACTGATAGTGGAAGGCATCTGCGACCGCACGGGCGGTTTCATTTCCTTCATTTGCCATCTTCAGAACATCGCGCATATCATTGGTTCCGAGATAAGCGTTAAAGCCGCCGTTACCGCTGATCATCTTCTTAACCTCTGCCTCGGTATATTTGCCGGAGAAACAGAGCTTGACCAGACTTCCGCTCGGAAGACCACCGGTACGTTCCGGAGAAAATGGTCCGTCACCGTCTAACGCGTTGGCAACATCAACAACCTTGCCGTTCTTGTGTGCACCTACGGATACACCGCCGCCCATATGAACAACAATGAGATTCAGATCCTCGTAGTTCTTGCCGGCTTCCTTGGCATAACGCTTCGCAACTGCCTTCTGGTTCAATGCATGGAATACGGATACACGAGGGAGCAGTGGGTGACCGGAATATCTGGCGATCGGTGCCAGCTCGTCAACAACTACAGGGTCAACAATATAAGAAGGGATAGAATCACCGATCTCAGCAGCGATCTCCTTAGCAAGGATACCGCCTAAGTTGGAAGCATGCTGTCCCTGAACGCCGATCTCAAGGTCATGGATCAATGCGTCTGAGGTTGCATAAGTACCGCCCGGAATCGGCTTTAACATTCCACCACGTCCGACACAGCCGTCGATGGAAGATAGCTCAATATTGTTTTCCTTCAATGCGTTTAAGATTACTTCTTTACGGAAATCCTTCTGATCGATGATGGAATTGTACTTGGCGATCTCCTCTGTGGAATGACGGAGCGTCGTCTCCATGATCTGTGTCTCATCTTCGAATACACCAATCTTGGTAGAAGTAGATCCAGGATTGATGATCAATAACTTGTATGCCATAATAGTTCCTCCTGTTAATGATTTTGTGTTCACATCATAATGATTGCTTTAATTATCTGTATTTGATTTCTGACTTCTTATCATTACGATTTCTGTTATTATTGATTATTATATTACTGATTTTAGTTATTTCTGATTTTAGTTATTTCTGATTTTGGTTATTTCTGATTTTGGTTATTTTTGATTTTTCATTGCCTCTGCAACGACAGCAGCGAGCGCGATGGAATTCACCTTCACGTCGAATTCATCGGAACGGGAGGTCAGGATGACCGGAGCCTTGGTACCGGTCAGGATATTACCGTTCTTAACATCCGCGGTATGGACCAGACACTTATATGTAATGTTGCCGGCATGGATATCCGGGAATAAGAAGACATCAGCATCACCGACGATCTTACGTCCGGTTGCTCCCTTATGCTTGGCAGCCTGCGGATCCAAAGCCAGATCGAAGGAAAGTGGTCCGTCTACGATACAACCGGTAATCTTGCCTTCCTCGTTCATCTTGGTAAGGGCTTCTGCTTCCACGGTAACCGGCATCTTCGGATTCACAACCTCTACAGCGGCAAGAGGTGCAACCTTTGGATTCGGAATGCCGCATGCATGACAGACTTCCACGGTATTCTTGATGATCTCGGCCTTCTCCTCCAAAGTAGGATATGGAATAAATGCAACATCAGACAGGAACAGAAGCCGGTCATATCCCGGAACCTCAAATACGCATACATGAGAGAGTACCTTATCGGTACGAAGTCCGACTTCCTTATTTAATACACTCTTCAAGAAGTCTCTTGTCTCGATCAGTCCCTTCATATACATATCAGCCTCGCCGTTATGAACAAGGGATACGGCCTTGGTAGCAGCTTCGATCGAATCCTTAACGTCGATCACCTCATAATCTGCGAGATCCATATTAATAGAAGCAGCGATCTCTTTGATTTTATCTGCATCACCGACCAGAATGGAATCGGCAATACCGCGTTCTTTTGCTGCCCGTACAGCCTCTAATACTGCATCATCCTGTGCAACGGCTACGGATAATTTCTTCTTGGAACATTGGGATACCTTAGACAGTAAGTCTTCAAATGTCTTACTCATTTCTTACACCTCATTCTTGATATTATTCTTGTAATTCTTCTTTCTTTGGCTTTTTACTATTACAATATTGGATACGTTCAGAGCTCTTCGGTATCCCTCATTTTCATGGAGTAAAAACCTCTATAATAATACCACTATTTGCTATATGTGGTCAAGAACATGAGGAAGAGTTCTGAAAACACGGATATGAAGCTAATAAAAATAAGTAAATATACCGAAATAAATTATGGAATGGGGTTTTTAGAGGCGAAACAATGATACAGAAGCTGCATTTTAAATTAAATCCACAATATTTATGAAAAAAGGTTTCCATTATCCACAAGATATGGTATAGTAGTGTTGTGTTTTTCTGTAAATCATAATCGATGGAATGATCAATATAAATGAATAACAAGTATTTTAGTAAGTAACGAAGCGCGAATACATTGAATTATATGAGGTGAGTCAATGAAAGCAAAAGAGTACATTATCCAAAAATTAGTGGGGGTAGGTAAGAAGCATCGCTGGATGAAGTATCCGATGCTGGCGTTAGTTTCGCTGGTCAGCTTATTTTTCCTGATCCTGGAACGCTGTATGGAGAAACCAAAACGGGCGATCATTGCCATGGTGTGTCTGGTTCTGATCATCAGCCAAAGCTGGTATTTGATCAGTTTGGCAGGCGATGATCCGTCGAGCGGCGATCCGGATGTCGATCTGGTCGGTGATTCTGATCCGGGTACAGATCCGGCGGGAAGCACGGACCCGGTAAACGGCACAGATCCGGTTTCTGATCCGACAGGAGGTACGGATATTTCTGATAGTTCAGATTCCTCCGAATACAATGATTCAAACACAGATCCTTTTGATGGAACTGTTCCTTCTTTTGCTCTTAATGGAGATGGCCCTACCTATACGGTTCTATTCGATACAAAAGGATATGTAGCGAGTATGAATCCTGTTGCAAATACATATGAAAACATGAGTGCTTCTGATCTTGCGGGTAGACCGATTCCTGCTGTAACTATTTCTGATGATTACAAGGATTATTATTCATTTGATGGATGGTATACAAGCTCTGACTATGCAGAAGGAACCAAGTTGGTGGCAGGCGTAAGAGATGTTAAAGATATATTTACCGAGCCTGGGTCGGTTACATTATATGCGAAATATAAGACGATAGCATATCCGTTAACTCTGACACCGGGCACCGGTGAGGGTGTGATGGTTACAATTCCGGTTACTATTGATGATCTGGATGCCGGAACGGCTACATACAATTTATCAAATGTATCGACGACTTGTGCAGATACTGTTGGATTATATAGCAAGACCGGATATTCCTTGTCGAATTCATGGAAGAGCTCCAGTGGCGCGACATATTCTGATTCTGTGACCCTTTCATCCGCAATGTCGTTGGAGGCTGTATGGAATCCGAATGACTATCTGGTGAAATATCAGAGCGAAGGTGTTACCAGTGAAGTGACGACTACGGCAACCTATGACCAGCCGTTTGCAGTAAAGAGCAGAGATGATCTGGAGGAATTAGGCTTCTCCAAGCTTGGTTATGAGTTGGCCGGATGGATATTGACGGATGGATCGAACTCTACGGAATATGCTCCTGGTCAGACGGTTACGAATCTTGCAACCGAAGGTGAGATCACCTTAGTTGCGGATTGGCAATATATTGGTATTGGCGTTACGAAAGAAGCGTTCTCTGCAAGTTATGGCGATGCAATATCTGAGGAGATCGGTCTTACCGGTGGTTCCGGAAGCTTTGATGTTACCCTGACAAGTGTATACGGAACGACAGTAGATGGTCAGACGATCACAGATCTTACTTCATTGCAGTCGATCGCAGGTATTACTGTAGAGAATCTGGATAATGACGTTAATTTGATCCGTTTTCTGGCAGGTCCTGTTCTGACAGCAACTGCTGATGGAACCACGATTCAGGTAGGTCTCCATGTTGTGGATCATTATAATACGGAGCAGTATCGAAATGAGCTCATTAAGATTACCCTGAATCGACGGGAGCTGACGGCTACGGATGTTCAGACAAAGACCAGGATGTACGACGGAACGAATCTGATCGGTGTCGGAGGAGTTACCTTAGATAATATCTATAATAATGATGATGTATATGTAAATACCAGATCTGCTGCAACCTTTGAGAATGCGACGGCAGGTACCGGTAAGACGATTACGATCAGTGATTTCAGTCTGGGCGGCGATAAGAGCATATATTACAGTATTGCAAATCCGATTGTACTGAGTGGAATCGGAACGATCGAGAAGCGTTCGGTTACCGTTGAGGTAGTTCCGAATACGACCACGATCTATACCGGTGAGGATATGCCGGACTTCAGTGTGAATATCACGAAGGGAACCTTTCCGGAGGATGCATCGATTGCTGCAGCTGACAGAAATATTATTATCAATACCGCAAGAAATTATGGTGTAAGTGATTATGGAAGCAAGGCCGGAGATTATAGCAGCGGAACCCATAGCTTATATCTGGACCTGGAAGCGCTGAATCCTGTACTTGAGAATTACGAGTTATCGCAGACTGCAGGTTCCTTTACGGTAGTTGCCAAGAACCCGATTCTGGATGAGGATTTTGCGATTGAAGGCGATCATCTCGATAAGACCGGTTGGGAATGGTATTACAATGTAGATCCGCAGATATATTCTCTGAATTCGGATTTTACAAGCGTTTATGTTATGACGGATGAGTCCGGTAAGCAGGATACAGCGAAGGGCTCTTCGGTATTTAAAAATCCGGCAACGGTATCTCAGGCACAGGCTGCAAACGGTTATGTTTATATTCAGCTGGGTAATCCGTCTACGGGGGCTGTGACCACAGTACGTAAGGTGGATATTAAGGTAGATACGACCGATCCGGTCATTAACAGCAGCAATATTACGATCACAGCCAAGGAATCTACGACATTGAACCGGATTGCCAACTTCCTGTCCTTTGGTAATTTCTCAAAGGAGGTTCTGGTCGTTTCCGTTCCGGTTACCGATGACTTAAGTGGTGCAGATCATATCTTATATGCATTAATACCGGATGGTGGATCCGTTACGGCAGATGATTGGGTAGAGACTGCAGTTCAGTCCAATGGAAGAGCGGTATTTGAGATTCCGATGAATTTTGACGGCCAGATCGCATTTCTGGCACAGGATGTGGCCGGTAATACAACAGATCAGGCGGAGCTTGTAGGTGTTCAGGGTGCGACCAAGAATCTATGGGTGATCGAGAATGCTGCGCCGACTGTCAATCTTGGACTGTATGACGGAGAGGGCAATTCGGTATTTGAGAATTCCGGTACGGACCACTATTACAGCAAGGTATCGGTCGATGTTACAGTCAGCGATCCGGATTCCGGTGTGAATTATGTCGTATGGAATGTTACAAGAAATGGTGAGGATTATTACAGCAGTGAAGATGCTGCCAAGGATGCGCTGACAGGCAATACATTGGTAACAGAGCATACCTTTACCAGAGACTTTACGGAAAGCGGAACGTATACCTTATCGGTTACTGCTTATGATAATGCATTTAATGAAGGAAATGAAGCTACCTCAGCAGTGCATAGTTTTGTGATCGATTCCGATCCTCCGGTCATTGAGATCCTGACCGAGGATTATGATGAGACCTGGGATGGAGAGAAGACCATTCAGTTCCGGCTGAGTGATGCGGACAGCGGTGTGGACAGCTTTACCTTGAAGGCGAATACAGCTTCTATTGATAACAAGCCGTTCCCGTTTGATACGGTCGATGCAGCAACAGATACCTATTCGCTTACAGCAACGGAAAAGGGTACTTATGTGATCAAGGCTACGGATAAAGCAGGGAATTCATCGACAGAGACGATTACCTTAACCAAGCTGTCCACAGAGGTTCCGGATACACCGGTCGTAACGTATGATCCGGAGAAACCGGAGGGAACAGAAGAGACTGATATATATTGGTTTACAACGAATCCGACGATTACGATCACAGAACCTGCGACCACACCGGATGGTACAGCTATTACGACTTATTACCGTTTATGGAAGCAGGGTGAGGGAGAACCGGTATCGAACTCCACGTATTCTTCACCATTTATGCTTCCGTCCGAGGGTGAATATAACCTGCGTGTATGGGCAGAGGCAGAGTCCGGACTTGTCAGTGAGATGAAGGATCCTTATAAGATTTGTTATGATGAGACAGCACCTGTGTTCTCAGATATCGTATTATCCGGTTCGGAGAGTAATACAAAGATCAGCTTCCGTGTAACGGAGCCAATCAGTGGTCTCGCTAAGCTGGAAGCAATCTGTAACCGTACGGATACAAATCCGGGAACCTCACAGAACGTTACTTTCTCGAACGATGGTGGTGGATTGTATTCTGCAAGCTTTAATATGGTTCGGAGCGGATCTTATGAGATCAAGGCAACGGATGTGGCCGGTAATGTCAGCTATGCGGATGCAATCGAACCGATCAGTATTCAGGTTACAAGCTTATCCGGAGATGTGGATAACGGAATGGTCGTGCTTGGAAGTGCAACACCGGGTACATTTGCCATCGATAATGTAGAGGTATTCTACGGATTAGAGGCAGATGGCGATCCGACGATCCCGGCCGATGATCTG
>CACZRT010000129.1 GCA_902783585.1 uncultured Lachnospiraceae bacterium
GGACGTGAGATATTCTTAACGCCTGTTCAGTGGACCGACGACGGGTGGTTTACCTGTGGGAATGACGGAACTACCGATTGGGAATACGAGATTGCCGGTGATGGCATGCAGGAAAGAAAGAATCTCTACACCTTTGATAATACCGACTGGAATCTGGACTGGTGCTATCTTCGGAAACCGAATCCCGCCAATTATGAATTTCCGGCAGAGAATCAGGTGGTGCTGACCGGATGCGATCTTACCTTAGAGGACATGGATTCGCCAACCTTCCTTGGAATCCGGCAGGTTGATTTCGACATGACGCTGACCTGTGACATAGCAATTAAGACAACCTCCGGTTCTACGGATGTACATGATCAAACCGCGAATGTCCAAGTTAACAGCATGCAGCAGGTAATTGGCGATACCATATCCGATCATTCTTCAAGCAAGAACAGCATACGTCCGGCCGCCGGGATCACGATCTATATGTGTGAGAACGAACACTATGATCTTCTGATCCGTCCACGCACCGGTTCTACCGATACGAATACGCATAATGACAGCAGGAATACCCTCGATGGAACTGCGGACTATGAGGCTGTACTCCGGCTGAATATCGGAGACATCAAGCATGAGCAGTGCTGCGTTCCGATTTCTAATCCACACACCACATTCAAGATTACCAGTGACCCGCTCGAATATCATTTCTCGATTATCCAGGACGGACAAGAGACATTACTCGGAAGTGCCCGGAGCAAATACTTATCCAGTGAGGTATCCGGAGGTTTTACCGGCGTTATGATCGGCTTATTTGCAGAGGGAAATATTACCGGATGCTTTACAGATTATCAATGTTCTTATATAATCTAGAGTATGGTGGCTAATGATAAAAATTATCACATGCTCAAGATAAAGCATTCCTAATATGGCTATGCCTTCATACCCACCATAGAGAATACTATTCAGAAAATACTATTCAAAGAATACTATCCAAAGAATACGACAGAGAAATACGCTGTATTAAGAAGTGAGTATGATACAGAGGGATCCTGTACATAGGAGAAAGCATGGCAACTCTAAGAGAAGTATCGATCGGACAAACTGCAGAGGTAATCAGCCTCGGGGGCGACGGCGCCCTCCGCCAGCATTTTCTCGATATGGGCATCATACCCGGAACCGAGATAACCGTTGTAAAATATGCGCCTATGGGGGATCCGATCGAATTGAAGCTTCGCGGCTACGAGCTCACACTCCGGCTGTCCGATGCAGAAAAGATTGAAGTAACTGCTGCTGACAGACATGCGGCTGCAGCAGTCAGGAAAAGCAAAAAGAAAGAAACCGAACATCCGGGACTTGGTGAAGGCGGCAGATTCCATCCAAAGGGAAGCGGCACACCTCTGCCGGATGGTACTACTATGCGATTCGCCCTTGTCGGCAATCAGAACAGCGGGAAGACTACGCTGTTCAACCGACTGACAGGCTCCAAGCAGCATGTCGGCAATTTCCCGGGAGTCACCGTTGACAGAAAGGACGGCGCCATCAAAGGTCATCCCGATACGATCATTACGGATCTGCCGGGCATCTATTCCATGTCGCCATACAGCAGTGAGGAAATCGTCTCAAGGAATTTCGTCCTGAATGAGAAGCCTCACGCGATCATCAATATCGTTGATGTTACCAATATCGAACGCAATCTGTATCTCACCATGCAGCTTCTGGAAATGAATATACCAATGGTCGTCGCCCTTAATATGATGGACGAGCTTACAGATAACGGAGGCGGCATTGATGTCAATACCATGGAACGGCTCTTAGGTGTCCCTGTCGTTCCGATCTCGGCAGCAAAGAATCAGGGAATTGAAGAGCTTGTCGAGCACGCAGTTCATGTGGCATATTATCAGGAACGTCCGATCCGGCAGGATTTCTGTGACAAGACCGACCACGGCGGTGCGGTTCATCGCTGTCTGCACGGGATCTGTCATCTGATCGAAGACCATGCAGAGCAGGTCGGACTTCCCCTGCGCTTTGCCGCAAGCAAGGTGATCGAAGGAGATTCTCTGATCATCGATCAGCTTGCACTCGATAAGAATGAAGAAGAAGCGATGGAGCATATTGTACAGCAAATGGAAAAAGAGCGCGGTCTTGACCGCAGTGCTTCCATTGCTGATATGCGTTTTTCTTATATTCAGAAGCTCGCGGCAGAATCCGTTACCAAACCACAAGAAAGCAAAGAACACATCAGAAGCCGCAGAATCGACCGTATCCTTACCGGAAAATATACTGCTATCCCCGCATTTATCGGTATCATGGCACTCGTATTCTGGCTCACCTTCAATGTCATCGGTGCCTTTTTCCAAGGACTATTGGAAACCGGCATAGACCGGCTGACGGAGCTTGCCGATCAGGCTCTGACGAATGCGAATGTCAATGCCACGATCCACAGTCTGATCATTGACGGAATATTTGCCGGAATCGGCAGCGTCCTGAGCTTTCTTCCGATCATCATAACCCTGTTTTTCTTCCTTTCTCTGCTTGAGGACAGCGGATATATCGCCCGGGTCGCTTTCTTCATGGATAAATTACTGCGTAAGATCGGCCTTTCGGGAAGAAGCATCGTACCTATGCTGATCGGCTTCGGATGCAGTGTTCCCGCGGTTATGGCGACCCGTACCCTGCCGAGCGAACGCGACCGGAAGATGACGATCCTGCTCACTCCATTTATGAGCTGCACGGCCAAGCTGCCGATATACGCCTTTTTTGTTAATGCCTTTTTCCCGAAACGAGGCGGGTTGATCATGGTCGGTCTGTATCTGCTCGGAATCCTTGTCGGTATCCTTGCAGCCTGTCTGTACAAAGGAACGATCTTCAAGGGCGAAGCTGTTCCGTTCGTCATGGAGCTTCCGAATTACCGTCTGCCGGGTGCAGGTAATGTAGCGCAATTACTCTGGGAGAAAGCGAAGGATTTCTTACAAAGAGCCTTTACTGTAATCCTTATTGCGACGATCGTTGTATGGTTCCTGCAAAGCTTTGATCTTCATCTGAATCTGGTGGAGGATGCAGAGAACAGTATCCTCGCCCAGGTGGCGGGAATCTTTGTTCCTGTCATGAAACCGGCCGGTCTTGGAGACTGGCGTATCATTGTCGCATTCGTAAGCGGGTTCATGGCGAAGGAAAGTGTAGTATCCACACTTGAAATCCTGTACAGTGACGGTGTAGCGGCTGCAATGAGCTCGCTTACAGCCGCTTCCCTGCTTGTATTCTCCTTACTGTATACCCCATGTGTTGCGGCGGTCGCTTCTGTCAAGAGAGAGCTTGGAGGCAAATGGGCATGCGCTGTAGTAGTCTGGCAGTGCGTCGTTGCCTGGCTGGCCGCTTTCATTGTACGAATGATCGGTCTGTTGATCGGAGGCGTCTAATGAATACCGTTGATATCATCCTGATAATACTGATCGCCGCAGCTGTCATTACTGCTATAGCGTTCATGATCCGTAATAAGAAAAAAGGGAAAGGCTGCTGCAATGCGTGCAGTAAATGCAATGCCTGTACCGACAAACGCCATTTTTCTTGATCTCTCGTTCTTACTTGCTATCCTTTAACATCTGATAGACATCCTTCATGGCCGGATAGAGCTTAACAAATCTCTGATAGCGGTCTTCATAACGAGCCGCAGTCTCTGTATCCGGCTCTGTTGTTCCAACCACCTTAACAATACGGTCTGCTGCCTGTTCAACACTTTCAAATGTACCACAGCCAACCGCAGCCAGCATGGCAGCACCCAGCGCCGGTCCTTCTTCGCTTTCAATCGAATCCACCGGAAGATTTAAGACATTGGCGATGATCTTTCTCCAAAGCGGACTCTTGGCACCGCCGCCGCAGATCTTGGTTCTCGTAATCGGAATTCCCGCCTGCTTCGCCACCTCGAAGGAATCACGCAGGGCAAATGCAACCCCCTCCAAGATTGCCTGTGTCATATCGCTCCGGCTGGTATCCATACGCATCCCCATGAATACACCTCTTGCATCCGGATCATTATGCGGAGAACGCTCTCCCATCAGATATGGCAGGAAATAGATCTCATTCTTACCAAGTTCCTGAATATCCTTCTGCTCTGCCGCATAATCCTGTGCCTGCAGGATATCCTCTACCCACCATTTATTGCAGGATGCCGCAGA
>CACZRT010000130.1 GCA_902783585.1 uncultured Lachnospiraceae bacterium
CCATAGCCACCCGGCTGTGCGATTCCATTGGCAGCCGCATCTGTTCCCGGTTGTCCATTAGCATCCTCCGGCTTATATGGATCTGTGCCTGCCATCGTCTGGTGGCTGATGAGCACTGCACCACATACCGGACATACGCCGGACACATCATCTACGGTAGATCCGCATACTTGACATTGTTCTTTCATACTAACTCCTCTCGTATCTTTCATATTTATCTATATATGATATCATCTCGACTACCGTCTCGATGAAATTTCTCGTCAAAGTGTCGCCTGCACCAATTGAGCGGCGCCTTTCCTCAAATAATATTATGAACTTCATTCATGATCCGAATCACAGGAATACATTCGTTTTATATTACATCTGTTTTATACTGCTTCTGACCAGCTGCCGGAATTGATCCGACACCCTGTCAGCCGTGATCTGGACCTCCTCATGTGTAAGCGGACGATTACTCCTTCCGCTTGCCATATTCGTAATGCAGGAAATACCGCATACCTGCATACCCATATGCTTAGCGGCTACCGCTTCACACGCAGTACTCATTCCACAGGCATCGGCGCCGAGCGTATCTGCCATATCGATCTCAGCCGGTGTCTCATAAGCCGGGCCTGTAAACTGAATATAGACGCCCTTTTTCAGGGGTATATCAAGCTCCTTCGCAGTATGACTGATCCTGTTCTGCAGATCCACATCGTAAATCGCTGACATATCCGGAAAGCGTGTTCCCAATTCATCCATGTTCGGACCGATCAAAGGAGACGGCACAAAGCTTGCGATCTGATCCTTGATCAGCATCAGAGTACCCGGTTGATAATCCCGGTTGATCCCGCCGGCTGCATTGGTCAGAAATAAGATCTCTGCACCCAGCATCCGCATGAGCCGGATAGGAAGTACCACGTCGGACATCGAATAGCCTTCATAATAATGGACCCGCCCCTGCATGATCACCACAGGGACCTGCCCGATCCAGCCAAACACATATCTTCCCTGATGTCCCTTCACTGTCGACATTGGAAAGCCTTCAATATCGGAATACGGGATCCGATGGAGCACCTGGATCTCATCCGCAAGCTGCCCAAGTCCGGACCCAAGCACAAGTGCAACCCTCGGCTTGAAATCCGCAAGATCAAGCTGCTTTCTGCATGCAGCCACACATGTCATTAATTTATCATATACTTCACTCATGGTATACCTGTATCAATATCCCATCGTGTCTGATCACTGACGAATAAGTGATACCCGCCGTGAAGACACAATGACCTATATTTACAATTACTCATTAATAGTATACCAAAGTCTATAGAAAAAATAAAGTCTAAATGATAATGCAGACCATACCGCCATTGCCGTCATTCACGATCTTCTCCATCGTATCCTGTAATTTCATCTGACTCTCATCCGTGATCTTATTGGTCTTCGCCTGGATCCCGTCATCCACTAACTGCTCGATCGTCTTGCCGAATATATTGACATTCCAGATATCATCCTTCCCCTCCATATCGATGTAGGACACCAGATCCTTCGCCTGCTGCTCCGACCCTACGATCGGTGCGATCTCCGTCGTGATATTGGCCTTGATCAAATGAATCGAAGGAGCCTCCGCCTTGATCTTGACACCGTATTTATTCCCGTGCCGAATTACCTCCGGCTGTTCGATCTGAATCTCGGAAAGTGCCGGCGTCACGCATCCGTAGCCCTTCATCTTCACGGAACCCAATGCGTCTGACATCTGCATATATTCCTGACGCTTGCCTGCAAGCTCCTTTAGAATCTTCATGAATTGATACTCATTCTCTATCGGCATTCCAAGCATCTCTGACAGCATCTGATAATAATAGGAATCATCCATCTGGATCAGATAATGGACACAGCCGTGATCCATCTCGATACTATCCAGCTTCATTCGCTCAATATATGTATTCTCCGGCATTGAAAGCTCATACACATCGCGCATGACCGTGATCTGATCCATCATCTCCCTGGCCGTTCCGATCAGTGCCTGCTTAAGCTCCGAAGTAAGCTCCAGGGCTTCCGCCCATTTCGGAATATGGAAATCCACCTGTACCACCGGGAACTCTAACAGGATTGCCTGCAGAAGCTCTGCCACATCCTCCTTGCGAAGCTGGTCAGCATTCATTGGAAGCACCCGCACACCATATTCCTCCTCCAGCTCTCCCGCCAGCGCGATCGTCGACGCCTGATACGGTGTTGCGGAATTGAGGATCATAATATACGGCTTGCCAAGCCCCTGCAGTTCCCGGATCGTCCGTTTCTCAGCATCCACATAGGCCTCTCTCGGAAGCTCGCCAAAGCTTCCATCCGTCGTAATCACGACACCGATCGTAGAATGATCATGGATTACCTTTCTGGTTCCGATCTCCGCCGCCTTCGTAAACGGAATCTCATAGTCAAACCAAGGCGTTCGCACCATCCGCTCTGCCCCGTTCTCCTCATGTCCAACTGCACCGTCCACCATGAAGCCGACACAATCGATCATCCGCACCTTCATATCGACATCATCATTCACCTGAATCGTCACAGCCTCCTGCGGTATGAACTTCGGCTCTGTCGTTGTCACAGTCCGCCCGGTGGAGCTTAACGGCAATTCATCACGGGCCCGGACCTGATCTGCCTCCTCTCTAATATTCGGAAGCACCATCAGATTCATAAAACGCTTAATAAATGTGGACTTCCCCGTCCGTACCGGTCCGACTACGCCGATATAGACCTCTCCATTCGTTCTTGACCGCATATCCGCATACAGATCATATGTATTCATATTACTATCCATAGAAAAAGACCTCCCGCATATCTATTACCTGTTCCCATGCAGCTTCACATGGTATATTGGTATAGTATATGCGGGAGATCCCTTATTTCATACCTTTCATTCTTCTACATAATTCGTGATATTCTCTTGTCAATTATCTTTTGCCGAACAGCTTACGATCCAACATGATCAGACCAACGAACAGGCTAACCATAGCAAGTAATACTGCCAGCTGAATCGGTGTAGAATCACCGGTCTTAGGTGCCTTCTTCTCGTCTGTCTTCTTCGTCTCCTTCTTCTCGTCTGTCTTCTTCGTCTCCTTCTTATCTGTCATGGTGATCGTAATGATCTTATTCTCACCATTTGCCACAGTAGAATCATCAATGGTAAATGCAACAGGATCAGCGGTCTCGTATCCATCCGGTGAAGCAAGCTCCATCAGGCGGTAGGTCTCACCAACCTTGAACTTTCCTGTTACCTGATAAGCCGTAGATGTTGAGATCCAAGGTTCAACTACGATCGTACCATTCGAATCAACCACCTGCAGCTTCGCTCCCGGAAGTGGATTGCCATCCTCATCCTTCTTCAGGAAGTTCACGACAACCTCAGGCTCTAACCAGGTAAGCGAACCGTCTGCTGAGATCAGCACCGTTCCATTACCATTGTCGAACAGGCTCTTATCAAATACGATCTTACCGTCCTCCAGCTTGAATCCAAGCGTGATCGGATTCTTCGATACATAATAGCCATCCGGAGAGATCATCTCCTGAACCACATATTCCGTATTGATCAGAACACCATTAAAGGTAATAACACCGTTCTTATCTGTTACAGCTGTCGCGATCTGACTAAGCGTACCATCCTTCTTAGTAAACAATGCATAGGTTGAATTTGCAAGCTTCTTAGCCTGATCGATCTCGCTTACCTTCGTGAAGGAGATATCCGTCCGATAGACCTGATTAATCAACCGATTATTCTCTACCGGCTTCGTGCCTTCCTTGTCATAGGTAAGTCCGGCAAAGACATCATCTGTCAATTTTGCATAGTAGAACGTCTCATCCGGAATATAACGGCTTAGTGCGGATGTCTCCCATACCTCGTAGGTACCCTTCGGAAGCTTAACAAAGTTCACAACACCATTCTCATTACTCTCACCGGTAACCGGTTCCGCATCTGTTACGGCATTACCATCCTCATCCAGAATCTGCTTCACTGCAAATCCGACTCCGGCAAGCGGCTTCACTGCATCTCCGCTTTCCGGCGGTGCAATACAGCTTTCATTGTATGTACCATATTTTTCAAAGTTCAAGCTCGTCGCATTATCCCGAACCAGGATCACATTCTCATCATTGATTGATACCGTAGATCTTGTCGTATCCGGTCTGCCATACTGATCCAGAACAAATGTAGTCTTCGTCGTAATGGTATATCCGCTTGGAGCAACCGTCTCCTCTAAGGTATATACCGTTTCCGTCTTCAGACCATAGATCTGCTTCGGCTGTCCGCCGGATGAGATCCATTCCGTATAGCCACCGGTTGTAACAACATATCCATTCTCATCAATATGAACCGGATTGCCATTCTCGTCTAAGATTCGAAGATGTGCGCCTGCAAGCGGCTGATCTCCGGTCACATCCACCTTGTTAATAGATACCTTCGTCATGTTATCCTCTACCAACAGGATCGGACGACCGTCCACTGTCTTCGTCGAAGTCCGCTCTGCTGTCGGAATACCGGTATAATCAATTCTGCCATCCTCCAGGACAATGAACTTCGTATCTGTAGTAATTGCATATCCATCCGGTGCTACTGTCTCGCGAAGTGTATAGGTACCCGGAGCGATCTTCACCTTCGTTGTGTAATCGTTGACCTCAGAATCCCACTCCAGCTTCTTATTATCAAAGACAACCACGTTGCCGTCTTCATCTAAGATCTGGATATGCGCACCAGCCACTTCTTTCTCATTCGTCGCATCCACCTTGCTGACATAGATTTCCGGATACTTACGGTTCAACATAGTTACCGTCACAATTCCATCCGCATCCTGATATCCCATCGGAGTATTCGGAACCGTGAATTCCACAGGTGCTGCTATCATATAATCTCTGGAAGGTGCAGCAACCTCAACCAATTGGTACTTGTGACCCGCACTTAAGATTCCGCTGATCTCATACGCACTGTCACCGGTAGTGAAGGTACGAACGATCACTTCACCATTCATATCCTGAATCTGCAGCTTCGCACCTGCCAAATAATGATTCTCAATATCAACCTTAGCCACCTTGATCATAACATCCGGTTCCCGCCAGGTAAGCTCTAACCGGTCATCCGTATCATTCCATGTATAGGTGATCGTATCATTACCTGTATCTACAGTATCCAGTGTTACATTACCGGCATCCGTCTTGAACTTCATGGAGATCGGATTCTCAGAGAGATAGTAACCATTTACAGAGCCAAGCTCACGAATGACATATTCCCGATTGATCAATACTCCGTTAAATTCAACTTCGCCGTTACGACCTGTGGTTCCGGTTGTAAGAAGGGTCTCCGCATTATGGTTAGCCGGATCCTTATAGTATAATCCATAAGAAGCACCACTTAAGGTTACCCGCTCATTTTCTTCGCTAACCTTTGTAAGACGGATATTCACACGATATTGATCATCAATGACACGATTATTTGCTACCGCATGATTCAAATTCTGATCGGTATATAATCCTCCAAAGGTATCATCCGTAACCAGAGCATAATATTTGGTATTACTGATCACATACGGGTCAACCGCGTCAGTCTCAACAATTTCGTAGAGTCCCTTGGTCAGCCCCTTGATCACAACCTTACCACTATCCGTACTGGTACCGGTCTTCACGCAAGCCTCTCCGGTAACATTCACTAAACTATTATTTTCATCATATTCTTTAATCTGTGTCGCAGTAAATGTGATACCTGCAACCGGCTCCGTCTCGGTCCTTCTGCTTGCCGGACTGATACATGCTTCATTCACATAGCCGTACTTCTCAAAGTTCATTTCTGTTACTGCATTGCTTACCAGAAGAACATTACCTGCATGGGAAGCCGTCGTCCGTTCTGAAGTATCAATATTACCATATTCATTTAAGTAGAATACTGTATCTGTCGTTCTCTTATAACCGGCCGGCGATACCGTCTCACGCAGGATATATTTTTGATCTGTCTTTAATCCGTAGATTACCTTATCCGTTGTAGCAGACGAGGTCCATGTATATCCTGACGCAGGAGTAATTGTTACATATCCTGCAGCATCAATATAAACAGGTACCGTAGTTTCCGGAGTTGTAGTTTCATCCGTCACCTTCAGAATCTGCAAGATTGCGCCTGCCAACCGGTTGCCCGCTTCATCAACCTTACGAATCCTCGTTGACGTCATCGTATCTCTTACCAGAAGA
>CACZRT010000131.1 GCA_902783585.1 uncultured Lachnospiraceae bacterium
ACACGTGGAATATACCCTTCACTATATGATTTGTCCATTCCCTCATAACAGCTTTCATTATCAATATGAAGCACAACCTGCCCCTGATTTTCGGCTGCGTCCTTGGTCTCTGTCGTCTCTTTGTTTTCTGATGATTGACCATCCTCACCAAGACTTGCCTTCTCTGTTCCTAAGCATTGTCTAGGGGATGCAGGCCATAAGATACCTGCCAGCACTAACACCATCATAACAATCATATTCCATTTTCGGATACTCTTACGTCTCATTTTCTTCTCTCCTGCCATCGTCTTTTTAACACGATCTCTTGTATCACACATACTAGCTTCCCATTTCGTGTACCTCATCACACAGCATATAGATATCCATTGCGTTATGGCTTGCCAGAAGTATCGCCTTCCCCCGCTTCTTTAGTTTCAGGATCAGACTTCGTATATGCGACACTCCCGCCTTATCTAATCCGTTAAACGGTTCATCTAAGACCAGTACCTCCGGATCCTCCATGATCGCTTGTGCGATTCCGAGCCTCTGCCGCATACCAAGGGAATACTTCGACACCGGCTTTTTTAATCCCGGATCAAGTCCAACCGTCTGAAGTGTCTGAAGGATCTCCTGCTTACCGACCCGTCCCTGCAGAGAGGCCAGCAGCTTCAGGTTCTGATATCCCGTCATATTCGGTAAAAATCCCGGTGTCTCAATGATGACACCCATTTTTTCCGGAAAATCAACTTCTTTACCAATCTGCTTTCCACGAACATAGATCCTTCCCGAATCCGGCCGAAGGAATCCACAGATACATTTCATGAGTACAGTTTTACCACTTCCGTTATTTCCGACAATTCCGACACTCTGTCCCGATTGGATGCTTAAGCTCACATCCTCCAGAACCTTCTGATTTCCAAAGGATTTATAGACATGTTGTACCTCAATTCCTATCATAACATCTCCTTATCCTGATCAACTTATCACATTACGAACAATACCTTTATGCACAAAAGATCAATGTATACCGCATACATGATCAGGGCGCGGCCCTCTATCGATTGCATAATTATCCCTGCATCGTTCCTGTAAAATGAAATGAATAATTACGAATCTTGAAAAATGAAACCCCGAATAATAACAGACTCACAGTTCCGAAATAGACATACGACATCCACAGCTTGGGAAGCATATCATAGCCAAAACTATGCATATAATAGGTTGCTTGATTCAGTGGTGAAATCCAACCGAAGATGATATTGGCAATCCGTTCTCTTGTCTGCGGCAAATGCAGAAGCTTCTGAATGATCTCCGGATTCATCAGAAATCCAAATCCGCTATACACGATGCCACCGATCATCCCAAGATTATCTCTCCATAGATTCAAGGTCACGATCAGACTTGCCATCATCAGGGAATATCCAAGCATCAGACCGAAGATATGGCCCGTCACCTCATAAGGGAATGAAAGCTCTAACACCTTCACAAACGCCGGAACGGCAATTTCTTCTCCTATGGTTGAATACCCGAGAATTGCTGCCGTCATGCTCCACAAATTCGCTGTATATGTCCGCGTTCCGGATAGAATCAGGGTTGCAATAAAGATAAATAATACATAGACGAATGTGACAATCATAACATACAGGAGCTGTCCTGCAAGCCAGGTCAGACGGTCCGTCCGTACCAGAAATAAAGGAACATCATTGGTTACCCTTGGCACATCTGAAAATAACAGCAGCAGACATAGAGAAATGATCAAAATCGACTTTGCATCACCGAAGGTCCAGATAAATGGCTCCATCATCTGCAAGACGGTATCATGCTGCTGGGAAAACAATACCACCTTATTCGAAAGCAGAAAACAGATAACAAATCCCAGCGAAAACGCAAGCCACAGCTTCGGAGATAAATATGCCGTCCGGATATTCACATATGCTGAAAGGATCATCTGTCTGATCCGATGGTTCCTGCTTCGTATCATCATCAACTTCCCCTTTATCCTTTTTCTCTCAGATCCGGTCCATCCACATTTGCACGATCTGTACATAGAAATAACACAAGATTCCTCCAATCCCCGTAAGCATCAGGGCAATTCCCCACTGTCCGAACACCCATGTATATTGATAACGAAACCATTCCATAGGATTCATCATATAGGAATCCGGAAAATATCTTTGCTGAAGGATTACCAGCAGATAATAGATTACAAATGAACTTCCGTATGCGATATACCGGCTCTTCGTCCAGGTAGATAACGTAGCTGACAGAATCGCCCACAAGGCACCGGACAGAAATAACAGTCCATAATGTGCCGTCAGAGTACCGCCGTCCTCCGGATAATTCATATCCAGTCGGGATCCGCCACACATCAGATACAGCATTCCTTCCGCACCTGTCTGCTTCCAGCCCGCATACAGAAAAACCGGAAGAGCTTCTATCAGTCCGCCGCTGATCATACAGGAGCCCGCCTTTCCATAGATATAGGCTTTCCGGCTTGTATGCGGAAGATAGCTTTTGATATAACCACTTTGCAGCTCATCTAACACAGCCGTCGTATACGGCAGAGTACAGACGATCGGAACCGATATGTAATACAGATCTGTATTCATCTTACTGATAACAAGGATCAGAAATTCCGCTGCAAGTCCTACAAAAAAACGCCATGACCATACCGCCCGGAACATATCCGTTTCAAAGCTGTTGAGATCTGTCTGCATACTGGTCACTTCCTAATATCCAAGCGAACGATCCATCACAGAGCCATCAATTGCATTGATCGTCAGTACACTTCCGTACTCTTCATCCCTGCCTGCATAATTCCGTTTGATCGTACCCTTAAAATCCCACACTGGAACCAGCAGCCCTGTATCATAGCTGTCCGCCTCACTCACTCGCGCATACCCCAGTACCACTCGGTCAACATTGATCGTTTTACCATCCATTTGCTCATCTGTAGTCGCATATTTGATCAGAACCATCTTCTCAAAGGTATCCTTCACCGTATCAAAGGATTTGACTGCCGCCCTGTCCACCACCGTCTCCGTGATTGCAAGAGGGGCATTATAATTAAATGCAACTATACCGTCGTC
>CACZRT010000132.1 GCA_902783585.1 uncultured Lachnospiraceae bacterium
AAGGTATCTTAAGACTACAACTGACTATTAAACAGGCTCTTCAGCTTATATACAATGTCGCCTTCATCGGCGTTAATGCTGGCTGCTTCGTTGATATTGGCAACCTTGGCAAGCTCATCCGTATCCGCGTCGGCTCCGTAGCTGATCGTATAGATCGGAATCTCTGAATCCTGAATTGCGCCCTGCACATCATTTATGCTGTATCGTCCATTGGCGTAGCCGTCACTTAAGAGGATTACCATACACTTCGCATCCGGATTCTGTGCCTTCTGTTCTTCCAACATCTGAATCGCGATCACGAGCGCCTCATAGGTTGCGGTGCTTCCATTCGGATAGAGATTATCGACAGCGCCCTGGAAATATGCACGCTGATTCAGATCAAACTGCGCGATCGGCAATTCGATCGTTACATTCCGGCTGTAGCTGACAAGACCGATGTAATTATTGTCATTGATATAGCTCATGCCGTTGGTCAGCGAGCTCTTCAGCTGTTCCATCGGCTCTCCGCTCATGGATCCGGAGCAGTCTGCAACAAAGACCGCATAGATATCCTTGCCGTTATCCTTCTCCTTCTTATAGGTAGCAAGTGCCTGAGTTACCTCCGCGCCGGAGAATTCCAGGCTGGTGGTATAATCATCATTTGCATTGAAGCCCTTCTGTGTGGCGATCTTCTGCATCTCCGGGCTCTTACAGTAATCCACAACAAGCTTGACCGCATCTAATTCATCCTGTGTTTTCGTTCCCTTGTCACAGATATAGACCGGATTATCATGGCGTACGCCAAATGGAACAAAATCATAGATAGAGGTCAGATTCTTATCATTAATATACGCCTGATACTCTGTCAGCATACCATCCAGGCTTCCGTTCGAAGCACTGTCCCGCATCTGCTGGGTCGTATAAGCTACGTAAGGAATGTTCGCATTAAAGCTGGTAAAATTCTCGGTTCCATCTTCCAATAAGGTAAGCAGCAGATTCAGTCCCGTTGCGCTTGTCTGCGGATTGGTATATCCCATCGTAATTTCATTATTCTGCACCGCCTGAATGATCGAGTCAAAATCAGAATAGCTTCCTTTCTTTACCAGCAGTCCGGCAGTATTACCAACCATACGATCGGAATACAGCTCCAGGTTCCCTCCATTTACAATAGCATATTCGCCAAACAGTGTATTACTTGGTGTATAGAGATCCGGAACATACTTGCCCGATATGATATAGTCTGCAGCTGTACCGGAAGGAACGGAACGAACACTCATGCTGACCGTCAGTCCGGAATCCGTTGTATAATGTCCGTCATTAAAGCTCTCGGCAACATCGATCAGCCAGGAGTCATTACCGGAGCCGGCCTTCTCCCCGGAGGTAAAGATCTCTATATCAAGCTGTCCACGCCCCTGAACGGCAAGTGGATACTTGCTGATCTCCGGAAGCTCGTCATACAGATTGTTATTATCGAAGACTACCGTTCCCTTTGTCGGTGTTGCTTCCGTCACATTCACCTTCTTAGCCAGATCATCAATACTCCTATGAGAGCCTCCGATCGCACGTCCGATAATTGTTCCGAAAAGGATCAACACCATCAAAATGACAATCACAATACCTAAGGCAACCATTGCTTTCGCTTTCTTACTCATACTATATCCTCCTGTATTCACATACATGCTATATCGAACATACCGGCTTCCTCTAGATTGGTTATCGGAAGTCTGTCTGTACCGCTTGTTTTCACATTCATCTGTTACATCGCCTATGCCTGCATTATTCATGTATTCTACTACATCGTCTGCGTCTGCATTTCTTTCAGGCAGTCCACTACATCGTCTACGTAAGCCATATCCAGTGTTGTCGGATTCGTATCGATATCCACCAGCTGTTCCACCAGGGTATTGAACCTGCTCACCAGCTCATCTCCCTGATTACACAATCGATTCAGATAGACCGGCTCCGGCTTCGTATAATAATCATAGGATTCCATATAGGCGGCGGCACTGTCGATATTAGACTCCGCCTGTTCCATGATCCTCTCATATAATTCCTGCATGCTGTCCGTAGTATTACTCATGAATTCCTTTCTGGAATTAATACTTTCGTACTGCTGCTGCAGCCTTCTGACCTGCTTGCGGAACAAACCTCTGCTGTCGCTTCTATTCAACTGGGACGGGGTTATCTTCTTCGGCGACTGAGCCGCGATATGACTCTTCAGCAGAACCAGATTCGCCACAACCGTATAGATCAGCCACAACACGCCGCACGCGATCCCCAAACCGACATTATCCGACATGAAGATCAACAGGATGGTTATCCCGAACATTATAAGACTTATTATATTCACAACCAAAAATCCCATCTCTCACATTCCCTTCTCTGTAGACAGCACCATCATAACAGAGTCGTTATCAAAAATCAAATATCACACAAGATCGATCGCTTCCTTGACATTCGAGACGCCCATCAGCTTAATTCCCTTGACATCCTTGATATTCGAAGCATTGCTTGCCGGCAGGATACAGGTCAGGAATCCAAGCTTAGCCGCCTCCCGAACTCTCTGCTCCGCCATATTCACACCACGCACTTCCCCGGTAAGTCCAACCTCGCCGAAGATAATGGTGTGTTCATCGACCGCCCGGTTCCGATAGCTCGATACCAGAGCCATCACGATTCCAAGATCGATCGCCGGTTCCGACAGCCGGATTCCTCCGGTCAGATTCACATACGCGTCACAGGTTCCGAGATGGATTCCTGCACGCTTCTCCAGCACTGCCATCAACAGATTCACACGATTATAATCAATGCCCACCGAGGTTCTTCGCGGCATCTGGAAATTCGTCTGTGCCACCAGCGCCTGAATCTCGATCAGCAGCGGTCTTGTTCCCTCCATCGAGCATACCACGACCGAGCCGGACGCCTGAATCGGCCGTCCTTCCAGCATTACCTGTGACGGATTCGCAACCTCCGTAAGTCCGGTATTCTTCATTTCAAAGACACCGATCTCATTCGTCGATCCAAACCGGTTCTTCACTCCCCGGAGGATCCGGTATATGGAACTGCGTTCGCCTTCAAAATACAGCACAGTATCCACCATATGCTCTAATGTACGCGGGCCGGCCACACTGCCTTCCTTGGTCACATGACCGACTATGAAGATGGCAATATTCTTCGTCTTCGCGATCTGCATCAATCGATTCGTGACTTCCCGCACCTGCGATACACTTCCGGCCGCAGAGGTCACATCATCCAGCGTCATCGTCTGAATAGAATCCACTACCATGACCTCCGGCTCCACGGAAACAACCGCCGCCTCTATCGCTTCCAGATCCGTCTCACAATGCAGATACATCTCCTCGCGAAAGCTTCCCAGCCGCTCCGCCCGCATCTTGATCTGCTGCGGAGACTCTTCTCCGGATACATATAATACCTTATGCCCCGCCTCAGTCAGATTCCGGCATACCTGCAGCAGGATCGTCGATTTCCCGATTCCGGGATCTCCACCCAGCAATACCAGCGAGCCCTTCACGATCCCTCCGCCCAAGACGCGGTCCAATTCCTTCATGCCTGTAGTAATACGGATCTCTTCATTCGTCGTAATGCTCAAAATGCTGGCAGGCGCCGAAGTATAAGTCTTATCCCGACTTTTCTTGGCGCCCGTCACAACCTTCTCTTCTACAAATGTATTCCAAGCCTTGCAGCCGGGACATTGTCCCATCCACTTGGCTGATTCATATCCGCATTCCTGGCAAAAAAATACCTGTTTCGTTTTTGCCATCTGCTTCTCTCCCAATTATCTGATCGTTTTTATGACAAGCCATCTGCTTATCTCTTATCCGGCCATTTCTATGACAAGCCATCTGCTATGTATATATTACTGCTTGTCGATCTTCACCTGAACAATATCATTTGCTGCCAACTCTACACTGAAGTTCAGCTTACCGCCAAGATTGGTCTTCATCTTACCGAGATTCGTACCATCTACATAGATCTTGTACTCCTGACCTGCCTCTAACTCCATGGTGATCTGTGCGTCCTCATCCGCCTCTACCCCGAAGGTAACCTCGCGATCGGTGACCTTGAGATTATGTACAACGGTTCCCGGTACAGATTCGTATACCATGTTGCCGTTCTTCTCCAGCTTGGTAATCTCCTTAAATGTCTTGATCTTATAGACATCTCCCTCGTATGCATACCCATCCAGCTTCGCCTTCGCTGATAACTCCGTATTGCCAAAGCTCAATGTCTGATCATCCTCGGTCCGGATCAATTCGTTAATCACTGCCATATATCTTCTCCTCCTAAAGTACTGTTACGTTTCATTACTATTACTATTTTTATTACTATTTCTATGATAGCATAAATCATCCTGTTTGGCTAGGATATTTCTTATGGGAAATATCTTCTAAAAATCTTCTGGCATCTCCCATTTGCGAGATCATTATTTCGCCGTAAAATGCAGCCGATCCTTCCTGGCTGTCACACGGACGGTGTCTCCGGCGGCGGCCTCTCCACGAAGGATCACCTCTGCCAGTCCGTCCTCTACATGAGACTGGATCGCACGGCGAAGCGGTCTTGCACCGTATTTCTTATCATAACCCTTATCAAAGATGAACTTCTTCACCTTCGCGTCATACTTGAGCGTTATATCCATCTGTTCCTTCACACGTTTAGCAAGCTGCCGCATGAGAAGATCGATGATCTGATGGATCTCCTCCTCCTGCAGTGCATGGAACACCACGATATCATCAATACGATTGATGAACTCCGGACGGAAGATATGCTTCACCTCTTCCATAACGCCTTCCTTCATCCGCTCGTGATCCTGCTTGGCGTCCTCTTCCTTCATGAAGCCTAACTTCTTCGGCTCCATGATCCGTCCGGCGCCTGCATTCGAGGTCATGATGATAATGGTATTCTTGAAGTCAACCTTACGTCCCTGCGAATCCGTAATATGTCCGTCATCGAGAACCTGCAGAAGTACATTGAAGATATCTCCGTCCGCCTTCTCGACTTCATCAAAGAGGATTACAGAATACGGATTCCGTCTGACCTTCTCGCTTAACTGTCCGCCTTCCTCAAAGCCGACATAACCCGGAGGCGAACCGATCAATTTGGATACGCTGTGCTTCTCCATATATTCCGACATGTCCACCCGGATCAGAGAATTCTCATCGCCGAACATGGCCTCGGCAAGCGCCTTGGACAATTCCGTCTTACCAACACCGGTAGGACCCAGGAATAAGAAGGAACCGATCGGGCGGTGCGGATCCTTCAGTCCTACACGTCCTCTCCGAATCGCCTTGGCAACCGCCTCCACCGCTTCATTCTGACCGATCACACGCTGATGCAGGATCTGATCGAGCTTGCGAAGACGTTCTGCCTCCTTCTCTGCCAGCTTGCTAAGTGGAATCTTCGTCCAGATCGATACCACCTCTGACACATCCTGATCGTCAATAGACAGACGATTCGCACCGGACCGCTTCGAGCCCTGTTTCTTTGCACGAAGCTGCTTAGCCTGAAGCTCCTCGATCTGACGCTTACACTCTCTTGCCTCCTCCAGCTCGCCGGCCGCCAGACACTGCTCCAGCTTCTCCGTAACAGCTGCGATCTCCTTATCCAGATTCTGAGACTTCGGTGAACGCTTCGTACTGTTCAACCGTTTTCTCGAGCATGCCTCATCGATCAGATCGATCGCCTTATCCGGAAGATTCCGGTCATTAATATATCGTTCGGATAATGTAACCGCCGCTTCGATCGCGGAATCCCCGATCTTCACGCCGTGATGCTCCTCATAGCAATGCCGGATTCCCTTCAATATCTCTACTGACTGCTCGATCGTTGGTTCTTCTACCGTAACCGGCTGGAATCTTCGCTCTAAGGCCGCATCCTTCTCTATATGCTTCCGGTATTCCGCCGTAGTGGTAGCACCAATCATCTGAATCTCTCCGCGGGACAGAGCCGGCTTTAATATATTGGCAGCATCCATGGCTCCCTCTGCTCCTCCGGCGCCGATGAGAGTATGCAGCTCATCCACAAACAGTATGACGTTGCTGTCATTTCTGACTTCCTCAATAATCCGTTTAATACGCTCTTCAAATTCTCCCCGGTATTTGGTTCCTGCCACCATGCCGGACAGATCCAGAGATACCAGACGCTTATCAAGAAGCATATCCGGCACCTGATCCGTCACGATCAGATTCGCAAGCCCCTCCACGATCGCCGTCTTACCAACACCCGGCTCTCCGATCAGGCACGGGTTATTCTTCATTCTCCGGCTTAGGATCTGGGTAACATGCTCGATCTCCTCACTTCTGCCGATAACAGGGTCCAGCTCGCCCTCCTTGGCAAGGCGGGTAAGATCGCGGCTGTATTTATCCAGCATCGGTGTCACAGACTTACTGCTCTTCTTCTTCCCACTGTTCAGGGACGCATATTCATTTCTTGCCACATTCACATCTAGCCCCATGGCAACCCGGATATCAACATACAGCTTCTTCGCCGGAATACTGATACTGACTAAGATCTTGGACGCAATGCTCTCCGGTGTCCTTAAGATCGCCAGAAGGAAATGCTCCGTTCCGATCTTGTCACATTTGGTCCGAACCGCCTCTGCCTCACTCTGCTCTAAGATCTTCTGATACATGTAGGTATAATTATACTTGCTCTTGGTCGCCACGCTCGAAGAAGACGCAATGCTGTTCGCAATGATCGTCTCGATCCGGTCCCGCTGCACTCCATTCTTTTCCAACACCTTGGCAGCCACATTATTCTTCTCGATCAACATACCAAGTAACAGATGTTCACTGCCGACGCAGTCATGTCCAAGCCGCTTGGCGATCTTAGCCGCTTCCTGCATCGAACGTTCTGCTGCCTTTGTATAGGGTATACTCATAATGACGATAGCCTCCTGTAATCCTCATACATCTCACGCACAAGCTCCTGCATCTCTTCCAATTCGATATTCTTGCATACCGCCTGTGCGATGATCATTTCCATATTGTCATGCATACTCTCCATATGCGCACCGTGATCCTCTACCCGCACTGCGACCACCGCTCCGTTGCGCCGGTCCAGATTCACATAACCATCCTCGCGGAGCAGCGCATAGGCCTTATTCACCGTATGCATATTCACGCCCAGCTCATCCGCCATGACCCGCACGGAAGGAAGGGAATCCCCATCCCGCAGCCGATTCGCCGCAATTGCCTTGATCACCTGATTATATAACTGTATATACAATGCCTCACTGCTGTCAAAATCAATCTCGATCAACATGACATCACCTCATCCGCTTCGTAAGCCTATGATTCTCATAACCATGTCATACAGGCTTCTCATTCGTTGTTATATCCATGCTATAACACAGAGGTTGAAATGTCAATCCTCGTCTTGAAAATCATCCGGCTTATCCTTCGACATAATCTGACCGTTCTGTTCCTCTGACAATGTCTGATCATCTAATAATGTAGGTTTCTCCGGCAATCCACTTTCCTCTGGCAAGGTGGACTCTGATGCATTCGCCTGTTTACCGATCATCCGGATCAGGATCACAAGCACGATCAGAAGAATCACCGTAATCCCGCAAACAATGTATAACAGAGTCCGAACGCGGCTGAATTTCTCGCTTTCCGTCACGCTCTCCTCCTCCACAGTGTCCGGTTCACTGATCACTGCTTCCTCTGTTGTCATTTCTTCTGTCGTGTCATTCTCAATTACCGTCTGCTCCAGATACCGCAGGAAGGTGGATTCTGTCTTGTCATACAGATAGAATGCAGGGGCATTCTGATAATTTGAAGCATAGACCAACACGATCTCATCCTGTGCGTTTCTGGCATATGCTGTCACAGACTGACCGTTGATATTCAGATCGACCGGAGTATATCCGTTCGGAACTGTAATTCCCTGTGGAAGCCGCAGGATCACATACCGATTCGTCACCACAGGCACTTCGATATAAGGATAGAATTCCTTCGTCTGATCATCATATATAAACCAGCTGCCCTCCTCCTGATCATTTAGCAGATATACAAGCTGCAGGGAATGATCCGGGGTCTCGTAAGCTGTAAGCTCCTGATTCTCATATTCGATCGTCGTTTCCGTAAATCCGGTCGGAATGGTCACTCCAGCCATATCTTCCGCACTGACCGGCTGATACTTCATTCCATCTATCAAGACCGCAAGTTCTTCCGGTTCCTTTACCTCTCCGCAGGTAATATTTAAGACATAGGTTGTCTGCATACCATTGGTAGCTGTAACAACAATATAGGACCTATTAAAGCCCGGCTCCAGATCATTATTATGTGTAACCGTTACAGAAGCTGTAGAATCCTTTGCCAGTGCACTGACAATGATCGAGGTCGTATCCTCCGGAAGCTCAACGGAGTAATTCGTTACAGACGGTGAAAATGCGGGAACCAGCGTCCCCGGAGAGATCTCTAAGCTCTTTAATGAGGTATCTTTTACCTCTGTAGTCTCCGTCGACGAAGTGCTTGCCGTTGTATTGTCCGTAGTCGTTCCGTCTGCCGTAGTAGTCTGCGTGGTCGGAGCCTGTGTTGTTGGTGCGGTCACGGTAATTCTTGTACTGGCATGAGACATAGAAAGCAGCGTCTCATCATAAGCATATGCGTCGCTTCCGCTGGTTGCGATGGCAGAGCTGCCATTGGCGATCGCGCGGAACGACAGATTGGCAGATAACCTCGTTGTCGATCCATCACCATAGCCCGCAATACTAACTGTTCCGCCTCCGCCGTTGCCATCTCCGCCGGTATATTCCAACACAGAGGAATCATAGGAAACAGCCATGGAATAAGCACCGATCGGTGCATCCGATGACACCGTGACCGTAACCGATACCGTATCTCCAACATTCAACTGACTAGCAGATACCGCGATCGATACATTCCCGCTTGCCGCATATACCTCTCGCGGAACCCGGCTGACAGCCGTGATCACCACGCACATGACAGCTATCATCATCACAATCTTTCTGATCCTGTATTTCATAACCTGTTCTCCCTTATTAATTCATCCTTCTTTTAATTAATTGTTCTTTTAATTAATTCTTCTTTTTAATACTTCTTTTAATTAATGCTTTCTTCTAAATCCAAAGAACTGCTTTCCCATATTCGAATTCTGATTTAACTATTTCTTAAATACTCACTGACTAAGCTCGGAGGCCCCGATGATATGCTTCTGAATCTTAAGCAGATCAAGCGCCGATACAGACCCGGACTTCTTCACATTCGCAGCAGTAAGATAATCTCCCTCCAGCTTGGAAGCACCAATGATGTGCTTCTGCACCTTTAATAAGTCCAGAGCATTCACCATGCCATCCCCGGACACATCCCCGTAGATCACACAGGTATAGCTTTCCGTAACATCGCCGTTTGTAATCTTCACGACCGAACCGGTTCCGATCTTACCATCATTTACCGTCACGCCATCCTTCTGATAGACCGATACAGTACCTCCGGCTGAAGCAAGGGATTGAATGAAATCCGCCGCACCGGTTCCCGGCTTGATTCCGGTGATCACATGCTCCTGCACGGTATAGCCCGGAAGCGTAATCGTTCCGCCTCCCGGTGTATCCGGTTCCGTCGGACTGGTTGGTCCGGCTTCACCCTCATTTTTCCTGAGGATCGTAACGGTGTAGGTTCGAACGCTTCCGTTCTGCGCCGTCACTGTGATCGGGATCTTATTCTCGCCAACCTGTAATGCCACACTTCCTGTTCCCTGAATGACCGCCTTGGCATTCACCGCTGTCGCAGATACCGTGACACTGGATACCGAATAATCCAGAATAATGGAATAATCTGTAGTTCCGCCCGTAAAGGTCGGAGTCAGCGCATAGCTGTCAACCGTCAAAGCCTTCAGCCAGTGATTCGGGCTGCCGGAATCTGCCGGTTTGGATACCGCCTGCTCCGGCATATTGGAATATACAGGAATCTTAAATACCAACGCCGAATTCAGCAAGCCATTACTTCTGTATGCGCGGTACATGGTCGCCGCCTCCGAAGCCGGAGCCTGCAGATTCGACATATATTGATGACTATACAGATTGGCTGTATAGGTCACATTGAATTTCTGGGTATAGAGGGTATCCTGCCCACGATTAATGTAGGAGCTTCCAATGTATTCGGCGCCACCCGTGATCGACTTGGCAACCGTATCCCAAGGTCTTCCGTACGAACCATTCAGCGATGCCCATGCCAGTCCCTTGTTCACCGCGCCGCCGCCGGCAGAGTCCGATGCACCGATATTAAAATAATTATAGATTCCCGGATAAGAAGAGCTCTTTCCGGTTGCGTTCACACCCGCCGTGCTGCCCATTTCCTGCTTCATACGGGACGCCAGATGATACGGACTGACTCCGGTCGCAGAGGCAGCATCCAGGATCAGTTCACTATATGTCCTAGTTTCCCCTTCCGGTGCACTGTTATACATAAAGGTACCGCTAAGGATCGCCTCGACTCCGTTCCGATTATGAATGCTGTCATCATAGGATAATTGTTCGAATGCAAAGATATAGGTCTCATACAGATAGGTACGGGGATCCATGTAATACGCGACCAGATCCTTAGACGCCGCAAACCATGTGGTTCCGTCATACGGATACCAGGTATCTGTCGCCCATGTATAACCTACAGAGGTCTCACGCCAGTTATAATGCGGCGCACTGGACACGCCCTGCACCAGATTCTTGATCTGACCCTGTTTGTTGGATTCATGATCGATGACCGTACTCCAATCCAGGCCGGTATTCACAGCCGTGAACTTCCACTCCGGATGAAGTGCATGCAGCTCGCGAAGATATGGTTTGTAGCTTTCCGGAAATCCCTGACTGGTAAGCGCACTTTCAAAATCCCCATCCGTCGCAGCAGCTTCCGAAGAGGAAGAGGATGGAGCATCCAACCGCACATATTCCGAGCTGATATAACCGGTATAGACCGTACCGTTTTTCTCAAATGTAACCTTATACCAGCCGGAGACAGACATATCTAAGACTGTCAACGTCTGATCGCCGTTTACCTGAGTCAGCACCTGAGAAGAAGTAGAAGGCTGCTGCCGGACATTGACACTTGTCACGCCCGTCGGAACATAGCCGCTCTCCTCCGCCCTGACCGTATAAGTGATCAGACCCTGACGATCTGAATATATAGATGATTCCTGGCCTGCGAGGATCATCTGCATGGCGATCGCTATCGACAGACAGATGCCGCTCAACCTCGCAATTCCCGTTTTCTTATGTATCATTACAGATTTCTCCGTAGCAAGTAGGATTCTACTTATGCCTCATCGATTGCTTTTCCAATATCATGACGCATATATTTATTCTCAAAATCTACCCATTCCGTTGCCTTGTACGCGTTCGCTCTGGCCTCCTGCAGGGTTGCCCCCTTTGCAGTGATACCGATGACGCGGCCGCCATTCGTTACGATCTTGCCGTCTTTGAATGCAGAACCGGCATGGAATGCATAATAGCCATCCTTGTTCTTGAAATTCTCAAGCCCCTTAATTTCATAGCCCTTTTCATAAGAGACCGGATATCCATCCGATGCAAGCACAACACATACCGCAGCATTATCCTCAAACTGCAGATCAATCTGATCCAGGGTGCCGTCAATACAGGCCTCCATAACATCGATGATATCATTCTTCATTCTCGGAAGAACCACCTGCGCCTCCGGATCTCCAAATCTGGCATTATACTCTAATACCTTCGTGCCCTTCGGTGTGATCATAAGACCACAGAACAGGATTCCAACGAAGTCTCTCCCTTCCGCCTTCATAGCTGCCATGGTCTTCTCATAGATCTCCTTCTGGCAGTATTCATCAATCTCCTTTGTGTAAAACGGGCTCGGTGAAAATGTACCCATTCCGCCGGTATTAAGTCCCTGATCGCCGTCCTGTGCACGCTTATGATCCTGCGCAGAGGTCATGGTCTTGATATGTGTTCCGTCACAATAAGCAAGAACGGATACCTCTCTTCCGGTCATGAATTCCTCAATGACCATCTTATTGCCGGCACTTCCGAACTTCTTATCCAGCATAATGGTCTGTACGCCTTCCTTCGCTTCCTCTAAGGTATTGCAGATAAGTACACCCTTGCCCAGTGCCAATCCGTCTGCCTTCAGGACGATCGGGAATTCCGCTTCTGATTCCAGATAAGCGATCGCCGCATCCGCATCCTCAAATGTCTCATAAGCCGCCGTCGGAATGTCATATTTCTTCATCAGGTCCTTCGAGAACGCTTTAGAGCCTTCGATAATTGCGGCATTCTTGCGGGGACCGAATACACGAAGTCCGGCCTTCTCAAATTCGTCAACCACACCGCCGACCAGCGGATCGTCCATACCGATAATGGTCAGATCGATTGCCTGCTCCTTCGCGAATGCAACTAATTTATCAAACTCCATCGCTTTAATATCCACACACTCTGCCAGCTCGGCAATCCCGGCATTTCCCGGTGCGCAGTAGATCTTGTCTACCTGCTTGCTTTCACTGACTTTCTGCGCAATTGCATGCTCTCTTCCGCCGCTGCCTACGATTAATACTTTCATGACCGTCCTCGCTTTCTATCATTTATTCGTCTATCTTCTATTCTTTATCCTATATTTTTTTATACTTTATACTATATTTTTTTATATTTTATCCTATTTTTTTCTGACCTATATTCTTCTATCTTTATGATTCTATCTTATACTCTCTTAGCATCATTCCCGGATCACTGCATGTCCGTCCGCAACCATTACCTTACCGTTCGCGATCAGATCAATGGCCTGTGGCAGCAGCTTCCACTCTGCCTGCTCCATTACCCTCTGCTGTAAGATCTTCGGCGTATCCCCCGGTTCCACCTCGACTGCTTTCTGCAGGAGGATTGGACCGGTATCCGTTCCTTTATCGACAAAATGGACCGTAGCGCCAACCACCTTCACACCACGCGCCAAGGCCGCTTCATGAACCTTAAGTCCGTAATAACCCGTTCCGCAGAAGGACGGGATCAGAGATGGGTGAATATTAATGATCCGGTTCTCATACCGATCGATCATGGCAGCAGGGATCACAACCAGAAAGCCTGCAAGCACGATCAGATCCGGCTGATAGGAATCCACGGCAGCAAGTAACGCCTGTTCAAATGCGGAACGATCCCCGTAATCCTTCGGGGATACCGTTACCGCCGGAATTCCGGCACGTTCCGCTCTCTCTAACGCCTTCACACCATAATTATTGCTAATGACCGCAGCCAGCTCGGTATTCGTGATCGTTCCGTCTGCCACCCGGTCAATGATCGCCTGAAGATTGGTTCCGCCGCCGGACACCATAACTACAACTCTCAGCATAGAATCCTCCTAGATAATAATCTCGCTTATATCCTTCCGCTTATCCGTACTGTCAGATCAACTCAACACCCTTATCACCGGCTTCGATCTGACCTACCACGTATGCGGTATCACCGGTACTTGCAAGCGCGGCAATGGTCTTATCCACATCTGCCGGATCAACAGCAAGCACCATGCCGAGTCCCATATTATAGGTATTATACATCATATGCTCTTCTATGCTGCCGGTCTTCTGCAGAAGCTTGAAGATGGCCGGCACCTCATAGGAATCCTTCTTGACGACAGCCTTCACGCCATCCGGAAGCATTCTCGGAATATTCTCATAGAAGCCGCCGCCGGTAATATGGCTGCAGCCCTTAATGGTAACACCTGCATCCTTGACCGCGCGCAGAGCCTTCACATAGATCCTGGTCGGGGTGATCAGGGTCTCGCCCAGGGTCGCTCCCAACTCGTCATAATAGATATCCAGAGACTCCTTCGTCATATCGAATACCTTACGTACCAAAGAGAATCCATTGCTGTGTACACCGCTGGAGGCAATACCGATCAGGGCATCGCCCGACTTGATATTCTGACCCGTGATCAGATTCTTCTCATCCACTACGCCAACCGCAAATCCGGCAAGATCGTATTCATCCTCGGGCATTAGTCCCGGGTGCTCTGCGGTCTCACCGCCGATCAGAGCCGCATCGGATTGACGGCAGCCCTCTACAACGCCGCTGACGATCGTCGCGATCTTCTCCGGATAATTCTTGCCGCAGGCAATATAATCCAGGAAGAAGAGCGGCTCCCCTCCGGCGCATGCAATATCATTGACGCACATAGCCACACAGTCAATGCCGACCGTATCATGCTTATCCATCAAAAATGCCAGTTTGATCTTGGTCCCGACACCATCCGTTCCGGATACCAATGTCGGATTCTCCATATTCTTAATCTTATTTAATGAAAAAGCTCCGGAAAAACCGCCAATTCCTGTCAATACCTCCGGACGCATCGTCTTCTTGATATGCTCCTTCATCAACTCCACAGACTGATATCCTGCTTCAATATCAACTCCGGCATTCTTGTAATCCATGCTAAGATCCTCCTTCAACTATTCCTCCGGATATGTTTATATACCTGCCGCCCCGGATCGATCCTCACCACGGGATCCTATTAAGTCCCATCTGATCCGATCTTGTGCAGACCGCAGCATATACCATTATCCGGATAACGTTTCACCACTCGTTCATTATAAGGGAAGTGACCCTGTTTGTAAAGGGAAACAGACTATATAATCGTATGAAATACCCTCATGATTTCTTCCTTTGCAGCCAGTCTGTCAGAGAATGCGCTCGCCGATCCGGCGGCCAGCCCCATCTTAAATGCGTGCCCGTATCGATCCGCCTCCGGGACATCCGGATCCATATATCCTGCAAGGAAACCGGCCACCATGGAATCACCGGCGCCAACTCCGTTCACCAGCTTACCCTTCGGCGCCTCACTCATATAGATCTCCCCATTCTCAGCAGCCAGAACTCCGCCCTCTCCCGCCATGGAAACCAGCACATTCGCCGCGCCCCGTTCTTGAAGCTTTCGCGCATAAGGGATCACACTTTCTCTGGTGGTAAGCCGGACGCCGAAGATCTCCGACAGCTCATGATGATTCGGCTTGATCAGAAATGGACGGTACTGCAGCACATTTACTAATAGATCCTTCGTCGCATCTACGACGATCCGGACCGACCGGCCCGCAAGCCGTTCCATAATATCCCTGTATATCGTATCCGGAACGGAAGCCGGGATACTTCCGGCAAGGATCAGAGTATCTCCGTCCTGCAGGCGATCCAGCCGTTTGAACAGTTCCGCGATCTCCTCCGGCCGCAGCTCCGGTCCGCTGCCGTTAATCTCTGTTCCATCCATGCTCCTAAGCTTCAGATTAATGCGGGAGCAGCCGCTGCCCACCGGAATCCCATCCGCGCGGATCCCGCTCGCCTCAATGCGTCTGGTGATCTCATCGCCGACAAAGCCTGCCGCATAATAAAATGCTGTATTGTCAATTCCCAGATTCCTTAATACAAAGGATACATTCAGTCCCTTGCCGCCGGGCAGTATAAGCTCCGACGTCGTCCGGTTGGTATGGCCGAGCTTAAAATCATCCACAGTCACGATATAGTCTAACGACGGATTAAATGTTACGGTATAGATCATGATCGCGAACCTCCTTTTTGCTTTCTGAACTATATTAATAATGTTCTTACAATGGACTTCTGTCAAGCAGACATTTACAAAATGTTAACATTTTCATTGTAAAATCATGCGGCATTTTAGCATGATTTATGTTATACTATGTCCAGTTATGTACAAATGAAACCATCATGGTAATTGGTAATTAGGGAGTGTATTATGGCAAAGGGCAGAAAAACAATCGGACTATTTATATGTCATCTGGATAATGATTACGCATACGATATCTGCAAGGGTGTCGATTATGCAGCCAAAGAATTGGACGTCAATCTTGTGATCTTTCCGGGTATGTATATCAATGCTGCATACAACGATCCGGATCATGCCAAGTTTGATTATCAGTATAATTCCGTATTCTATTACGCTAAGCCGGAATCTATCGATGCCTTGATCGTATCCATCGGAACCATTGGTTCTTTCTTAGATTATAAGGATAATCTCGCATTCTTAGAGCAGTTCAAGGATATCCCGATCCTCACCCTAGAGGCAGAGTATCCGGGTTATCCGTCTCTTATCATAGACAGCAGCGAAGGTCTTAAGGCTATGCTGAACCATTTGATCCACGATCACAATAAGAAGCATATCGGGTTTATCAGCGGACGTCCGGGCAATGCAGATGCGGAAGAACGTCTGAAGGTCTTCAAGTCTACCATAACAGAAGCCGGTCTTCCATTAGATGAAAGTATGATCGTGCACGGTAACTTCTCGGAATTCTGTGAGGATCTGGTAGAGGATCTTCTCGATCGTCATCCGGAAATCGATGCTCTGTGCTTTGCCAATGACCAGATGGCGCTCGGCGGCTATAATGTACTGAAACGCCGCGGCATTAAGATCGGAACCGACATTGCCGTAACGGGATTTGACGATGTACCGCTTGCCCTTGCCCTGCAGCCGGCCTTATCGACCGTCCGGGCAAATGCCTGCGAGCTTGGATATCAATCCATCAAACAGGCGCTGAACCTCATTAAGAAGGGACATACCACGGTATCCCGGTTATCCTCTACTCCGATTCTGCGGGAGTCCTGCGGATGCGGAACCGTGATCACAGACTACAATCCGGAACAGGCTGCCAACCTGCTCGCCCTGTCCAGAGAGGATCTGATCGAATATATCATTGATAATACATTTGCAGATGACAAGGATACATTTATATACCATCGTATTCATGAGATCATGAGCAGATATGTCTCTATTATTCTGTCCTGCATTCTTGACGGAGATCCGTACGATGCCACACTGCATGAGCTTCTGGCAACCCTTCGTACCTACTCCGAAACAGACGTGGAATTGTACTATTCGATCATGCAGTTAAATTACTGTGTCCACAACATCGAGGGTATCCTGCTGACCATCGTGAAGGATTCCCGTACCCGTTACAAGTTGACGCAATTATCCAGCGAAGCGACCACCCATCTGCTATCCGCAGCTTCCAGTCTTCGCTATAACGACAGAAGGGAACATAAGGTCAATAACTGGACCGCATGTAACATCGTTCGGGATACGATCATTAATTACGATAATCTCGACCTTGCCTATAATCAGATTGTTGAGAAATTACAGAAGCTGAACATTACAAGCTCCTATATCTATATTGCGAATCAGGAGATCCTGATGGACGAGAACAATCAGTGGTCCATTCCGGATCAGCTTCGTCTTATGGTATACAGCAAGGATCAGGTAACCATTGCGCTGACAAAGGAAGAACATATGGTAGAGGTCAAGAAGCTCTTCCGGAATCCGTATCTTCCGCAGAAGCGCCGTTTTACCTTGATCATCACACCAATCTTCACCACGGAAGAACAACACGGTATCTTCCTGTGTGAGACCGATATCCATTACTTCCATCATATCTACTCCATTGATCTGGAGCTTGGTACTACTTTAAAGTTTATCAAAATGATGGAAAAGCAGCACCAGATGAATCAACAGCTGGAATATACCCTGTCCGTGCTGCATGAGAAGAACCGGCAGTTAAGCAAGATCTCTACCATTGATGAGCTGACCGGGCTTAAGAACCGTCGGGGCTTCATGTCGGAATCGCAGGCCGTGATCTCCTCCGAGGTCAATGTCGGACAGCGTGCCCTTCTTCTCTTTGCCGATATGGATAATCTGAAATCCGTGAACGATATGTTCGGACATGAAGATGGTGATTTTGCATTAAAGACCATTGCGACCGCTTTGAAGACCAGTATGCGAAATGATGATATCATCGGACGGATCGGCGGTGACGAATTCGTAGCCTTTGCCCTGCTTGGCAGACAGCAGTCGGCAGACACCATCGCCAACCGTATCCACGACAAATTGACCGCCATGAATGAGATATCGGAGAAGCCTTACTATATCGAAGCAAGTATCGGTTATGTGGATTTCATCTGTGACGGCAAGACCAGTATCCAGACACTGTTAAAGCAGGCAGATGACGCGTTGTATGAGCAGAAGTCACATAAGAGAAAGTCCGTATTGAAAGAATCGGACCCGGCACAGGAATAAGCAAGAAACCACGAAATAATAATTTCTGTAAGAATTACAGTCCTAATAAGATCATTATCGTGTTTGATCATGGCAATCAATAAGACCGCAAAATAAGGATCCGCTCACATTATGAGCGGATCCCATTTAATTCCTGATATAACCCCTGCGCGTAGCTGTCTGTCATTCCACAGACCAGATCCGTTGCCAGGAGCAGTCTCAAATACAGCTTTTCCTCTTCTGTCTTGCCCTTCGAATCCATATAATATCGCTGGACATAATTATTGGATATCAGGAAGACCAGCTTATCATCGATCGTCCCCAATTCCTTTCCCGTATCAAAATACATCGCCGCCTTCACGAACTTATCCAGCAGGAAATTCAGCATATGCCCCGCAGAGATCTCAAGCTTGTAGATCGGTTCCGACACAAAGGCATTCCGATATGCAATATCACTCATTGCCTTGGCCAGGCCTTCGCCGTAGGTTCCATAGAACAGATCCTTCGTATAGGTTCCGTCCATGATCTCCTCATAATGCTCCATGAATCCATGCGTTGCACATTTGATCAGGTAGTTCTTCACACTAAGCGCCCAGTTCTGGATCACATAGAATTCCAGATCCTTATTATTCAGCCGTATGCCCGGATTATATTCATTCTGAAGCGTACTCTCCATATTGCAGGTATTCGCATACCGTTTCTGTAATTCCTTCAACGGATCAAAATAATCCTTCGACCGCTTCTCACTGTTACAGCTCAAGTGTCCAAGCTCCCGTTCCAGCATACTGTAAGTGATACAGCCCTTCTTGACCGCATCTTCAATATCGGCCGTCTTATAAGCAATATCATCCGCCGCCTCTAAGATGTACGTCATAGGATTTCTGCAGCCATGCGTTCCGGTCTTCTCCTGAATCTCCTCGTACACATCCTGATCGGCGTAAAAATAACCCATTTTCTTATATTTGATATTATCCGTATGCGGATCTGCCGTCACAGAAGACGCCGTATATTTGAGGATCGTACTAAGCACTGCATAGGTTAAGTTCATACCGGAAAGCTCCGTGGAAAAATGCAGCTTCGTCACCAGACGGAGCGCCTGCGCATTACCCTCAAAATGGTAGAAATCCTGAAGCATCTGCGGCGTCAGGATATCCTTCACATTCCGGTCATAATACATAAGCTGTTCCATATTATCCTGAAACCACTGGCGGATCGCCGTCTCTCCGAAATGACCAAATGGCGGATTCCCGATATCATGGATCAATCCGGCGCACTGCACCACGCTGCTGACAGCATCCGCCGTCTCCCACGTGTAATTGGGATCCTTTCCGGACGCCATCATATTACGGCTGAGATTCTGCGCCAGAGACTTAGCGATCGAAGATACCTCTAAGGAATGGGTCAGTCTTGTCCGGATAAAATCACTCTTATCCAGAGGGAATACCTGCGTCTTATCCTGCAGCCGCCGAAAGGATGCACTTGCTATGATATGATCATAATCCTTCTCATATTCAGTTCGAAAATCCCTGCCCTTCGCCCACAGGACATTGACGGAATCCATGCCTCTGCGTTCCGGACATAACAGTTCTTTCCATTCCATGTTATATGCCTTATGGATCTCCTGATCAATACTGATCCATCATCCTATTCTTGTATTTACTATTATCGAATTTACTTTTCTTGTGTTCATGATTCTAATACTCTGCAGCATCTTTCACAGAAGATACGTATTCTCTGACCGAACATTAAATGTAGGAAAGTAACACTTCCGTCTCCTTCCGCTTCGGTGCTTCCGGACTCTGTGCCGGATAACCGATCGCGATCAATGCCGCAACCTGCTGCCCCTCCGGAATCTCGATCGTCTCGGCGATCTTCTTCTCATCGAATATGCCTAAGATTACGCTGCCGATTCCCTGTGTATGTGCCGCTAAGCAGAAGGTCTGTGTTGCGATACCGGCATCAAACATCTCCCAACGGTCTTCCTTAGAGGTCGAATAGGAACCATCGCGTTCAAATCCGGAACGATTCTTCACCATGGTTACAACGACCAGTGCTGCCGCGCCTTCGATCGTCTCCGTGTTCTTCTCAAAGCCCATCACACAATTTCTTGCCAGCTCTGATTTCTTATCTACATCCTCTACCACAATATAACGGGAAATCTGTGTATTCTTCCACGACGGTGCATACGCTGCTGCCGACACGATCTCCTCCATTACCGCATGTGGGATCTTCTCATCCGTAAATTGACGGATACTTCTTCTTGTCTTGATACATTCTAATGCTTCCATGATAAAACCTCCTTCAATTCTCGTATTATATATGAAGCTGCTAATTCTGTTACATTCTTTATTCTGACAATTCTTTCTGCAGTAATGTCCGGCGGTCTTCCATTTTCAACCTTATTCCCATGCTCATTCAATCAGAAAATGATTCCGCCAAGCTTCCGTCCCTCCATGCGAACAGAAGCTCCGTCAACGCTTCCCGGCTGTCCAGTTCATTCACCATTCCCCGCACCTTGGTCGCATTCGGATATCCGAGCGTATACCATGAAATATGCTTACGCATCTCATGAACGGCAGTATATTCTCCCTTATACTGTACCATCAGCTCCAGATGTCGGAGGATCATATCAACAAGCTCCGGTAAAGACGGCTTGCTGTATAGATCATTCGACTTGTTATCCGGAAGTGCTTGTTGCGTCTGCGTTGACCTGTCTTCCGGAACTGCCAGCTCCGTCTGCATAGATCTGTTTTCTGAATCCGCTTGTTCTTTCTGAGATGAATCTATCGTATCCAACGCAAGCGCCTGCTTGATCTGCCGGAAGATCCACGGATTCCCCTTGGCTCCCCGTCCGATCATATAGGCGTCACAGCCCGTCAACGTTTTCATGCGCAGCGCATCCTCTGCCGTCAGGATATCCCCGTTCCCGATCACTGGAATCGACACTGCTTCCTTCACCTGCCGGATACTATTCCAATCCGCCTGACCGGAATAATACTGAACCCGTGTCCGGCCATGTACCGCAATTGCCGACGCACCGCCTGCTTCTGCCGCCTTCGCCACCTCGACCGCATTCACATGCTCCTCATCAATTCCCTTCCGGATCTTCACCGTAACCGGAATCGATACCGAACGTACCATAGCCGATACGATCTGTTCTACTAAGGAAGGATCCTTCATCAACGCCGATCCCTCTCCATTGTTATAGACCTTCGGAACCGGACATCCCATATTCACATCTACAAAATCAAATCCCAGCTGCTCGATTCGTGCCGCCATATCGCCCATCAGCTGCGGTTCCGAGCCGAAGAGCTGAAGTCCGATCGGCTTCTCCTCCGGACGGAGCATAAGCAGCGGCGCAGTATTCTTATTGTTATAATACATCGCCTTGGCGCTTACCATTTCCGTATAGAGAATATCACAGCCCTGTTCCTTGCACAGCAATCGAAAGGGAAGGTCTGTAATGCCCGCCATCGGCGCTAATATGAGCTTATCCTGAAGCTCTATCGTTCCTAATCTTGCCGACATCCTATCCAATCCTGTTCCTATTTTCCCTGCTTATCATAGATACGCTTCAAGCCCTTTAAGGTCAGATCCGGATCATAGACATCGATTGCATCCGTCTCATTGGAAATGATCGTTCCAAGACCACCGGTTGCCACTACCTTCATCTCATCCAATCCGGCCTCTTCCTTCATCCGCCGGATAATATATTCTGTCTGTCCGATACAGCCATAGATCAGACCGGCCTGCATACTGGTTACCGTATTCTTGGCAAGAATGCTGTCCGGCTTCTGAATCTCTATCTCCGGCAGCTTTGCAGCATTATTCCACAAGGCATTCGCCGAAATACGGATTCCCGGCGAGGTCACTCCCGCAATCAGACTACCGTCTGCGAGCACCAGATCATGCGTCGTTGCCGTTCCGAAATCGATCACAAGCACCGGGCCGCCATAGAGCTCATACGCCGCTACCGCATCTACAATACGGTCTGCACCCATTTCCCGCGGGTTCTCCGTAGAGATCTTAATCCCGGTCTTAATCCCGGGGCCCACAAGGATCGGCTTCACATGAAAATACTTCAGGATACCGCTTGTCAGGGAATGCATGACATCCGGCACTACCGACGCGATGATGACCGCATCGATCACCTTGCGTTCCAGCTTTCTTGCATTTAGGAGATCCGTAAAAAAGATTCCGTATTCATCCGAGGTTCTTGGAATCTTCGTTGTCATACGGAACGTTCCTTTGATCGTATCTCCGTCAAATAATCCGATGGTAATATTAGAGTTGCCTACATCTATGGTTAATAACATGCTCTATTCTCCTTTGAGGATCTTCAAATCTCATAATCCACACAGCTCCGGCTGGTCTTTACCTTGCCGATCTCCTCCGCAACTGCCATATGCGCCGGATGGATACTGTACATCGCACAATCCTCAATCGAATCAAAATCCGCGATCAATACCAGCTGAGCATTCTCTACAGGTGCCAGCTCACTGTTCACACCGACTTCCATTTTCTTAATATATGGAATCTGAGCCGGAAGCTCCATCAGCTTGTCCCCAAGTCTTCTTGCTTCCTCTGTTGGTGAAAGCTCTCCATTACCCCGAATACCGAACATTACCACATGTCTGATCATAGTTACTCCTCCTTTATTCTTAAGCAGGTAATCCATCTATCCCTATCCATTCCCTGCTTGACTATTCTTCCGCAAAGAAATCAATATCCTCACCCATGAAGAACACCTTATAATAATTCTCCAGCGCCTCCAAAAGCTCCTTGCGTTCCTCCCGCATCCGCTTAATCACAAGTGCGCTTCCGATCTCATCATAGAGCAGATCGCCCTCATCCGCTGCCGTGATGAAGTTTAAGTTCCCTTTTGAATCAAATTCCAACGTCAGAATCCCGCCGATCTCCTCAGTATACAGCACACACATAATCTGTAATTCCCTCTGAATGGAAGCCGGGAGATTCTCAAAATCTTCATTCAGATAATACTTCTCTTCATATTTGGATGATACACATAAAATCACATTTTCCTGATACATAGATCCTCTACACCTTCTATCAACTTACGTCTGTTCTTCCTGATCATTCACAGCTGCTATCT
>CACZRT010000133.1 GCA_902783585.1 uncultured Lachnospiraceae bacterium
AAGCACAGAGATTCGCCTTCCGGAAAACGAGGCAGTCTGGGCGGAGTTCATGGCGAATGCATTTCGTGTGTTGTCCAGAGAGTATATTCATTTATTTCCGGAGACGATCCATACGCTTGTCAGATTGCGGGAGATGGGCTGTCATCTCTATCTGTTGTCGAATGCGCAGGCAATCTTTACCCGGCCGGAAATTCAGGAGCTTGGTCTTAATCAATATTTTGATAAGATGTACCTGTCTTCGGATTATGGTATTATGAAGCCGGAGCCGGCATATCTGAAGCGGCTTCTGGAGGAGGAAGGCTTAGCGGCGGAGGAGACGGTTATGGTGGGCAACGAGATCCGGAGCGATGTGAAGATTGCGGATGCCTGCGGCGTGGATGCCATTCTCATTAATATTGATAAGGATTCACCGACAAGACTGAAGGAGAAGGCGAAGGAGGCCGGAATCCGGAATTCTTTTACAGTCGTGCGATCCATCGGACGAATCCTAGATTGATTCGAGGATTACCGTTAAGCAGAATTATCGGTTCCATCGGACGAATCATAGATTACGAATGCTGTCAAACTGTGCATTGCTTGTTAGAATCATTGACTTATCTGTCAAAATCCCCTAAAATAAAACTATCTGTATGATCGAATCAGACAATTTACAAAAGAACTCATGAGGTGACAAATGATAACATTGAAAGAATACCGGGGGCATATCCGCAACTGGAAGGCGCTGTGTGAGGAGCTTCACGTGGACGTAAAGCTTCCTGCGAAGGAACGGGAAGAACAGATTGTGGCTGCTGCCTACGATAGATGGAAGTATGAGATGGCAGACCATATCTATGGAATGTTTGCCTTTGCATTATATGATGAGGAAGAGGAGCAGCTGTTCTGTCTGCGGGATCAGTTCGGAACGAAGCCGTTTTATTATTATGTGACGGAGGAACGGGAGCTGCTGTATGGTTCTTCCATCCGTGTAATCATGAAGGAACCGGGCTTCCGGAAGGTGCTGAATCCAGATATGCTGCAGCTATATCTGACCTATACCTACGTGCCGGGAGAGGATACCTTCTTTCAAGGCTTACACAAGTTAATGCCGGGACATTATCTGATCTGGAAACAGGGAGAATTGACGATCAAACGCTATTGGACACCGACCTTCCATCCGGATGCATCGAAGTCGATCGAGGAGTATGCGGAGGAGATCCATCAGACACTTGCGGCGATCATGCCGGAGGTGAAGACGGAGGATGAGACCGCGGAGTCTTTCTTATCCGGAGGTGTGGATTCCTCTTATGTGCTGGCAATGTCAGATGCACAGATGACGGATTCCTGCGGATATGAGGATGAGAGATTTGATGAGTCAAAGCTTGCGAAGAAGACGGCAGAGCTTCTCGGACGGGGACATTCGACCTGCCTGATCTCGCCGGAGGAATATTTTGCGGAGGTTCCGTATGTTATGCAGAATATGGAGCAGCCGCTTGGTGACGCATCTGCCATTGTATTTTCCATTGCCTGCAAGGCAACCGCGAAGCATACGAAGCTGTGTTATTCCGGAGAGGGCTCTGATGAGTTCTTTGGTGGTTATAATATGTACCGGAATGCAGAGCGGTATGGCGAGAATCTGAAGACCTTCTATATTGGGAATACCAATATCATGAAGGAGGATGAGAAGCAGCGGATCTTAAAGGAATATAATCCGAATGTGCTTCCAATCGATATCGCCAGGCCGATCTATGAAGAGATCGAAGACTTAGATCCATTAACGAAGATGTCGGATGTGGATATTCAAATCTGGCTTGAGGGTGATATCTATCTGAATGTGGATAAGATGAGCTCGGCAGCAGGACTAGAGATCCGTATGCCACTTACTGACCGGCGGATCTTTGATATTGCATCGAGGATGCCGGCAGAATATAAGGTGAATGATCAGATGAACAAGGTAGCATTCCGTATGGCAGCAGCGAAGGTGCTTCCGGAGGAAATTGCATATCGTAAGAAGTTAGGCTTCATCGTTCCGATCCGGATCTGGATGGCGGATGACCGCTATAATCAGGATGTGCGTGCCAGACTGTCCGGTAAGACGGCAGAGAAGTTCTTCCATGTAGATGAGATCATGGGTATCTTTGATGATTATATCGGCGGTAATTCCGATAACTGGCGGAAGGTATGGACGATCTATACATTTCTGGTATGGTATGATGAGTATTTTTCTGAATAGCACTTGTTCGTTTCGGACATTTTTGTGAACTGGTAACATACAGAATGAATCCATGATCGATATGTGGAAATAGAGCGATAAATTATTGAGAGGTATTAACTATGGCTTATGATAAAAGTACCAAGGGCCGTTTCAAGATTACACTGAATGCTCCGTTCATGCTGGCTTTCACGGCGGTATGTCTGATCGCGACGATCTTGAATCAGATCACGGCAGGCAAGAGTAATGAATGGCTGTTCATGACCTATCATTCTTCCTTGAAACAGCCGCTTACCTATATACGGTTTTTTACGCATGTATTCGGACACAGCGGATGGGCGCACTTTATGGGGAATGCATCCTATCTGCTGCTGTTGGGACCGATGTTAGAGGAGAAATACGGTGCAGGGAAGCTTGCCGGAACCTTTGCGATCACGGCGGCGGTGACAGGGATCTTAAACTATATCTTTTTCCCGAGTGTGGCACTATGCGGGGCGAGCGGAATTGTATTTGCCTGCATTATGCTGACCTCCTTTACCAGCTTTAAGGAACGGGAGATTCCGATTACCTTTATTCTTGTAGCTGTGATCTTTATCGGAGGACAGATCATGGACGGTTTATTTACAAGGGATAATATATCACAGTTGTCCCATATCATTGGCGGTATCGTGGGCGGCATCGTCGGATATAATTTGAACCGCAGATCATAGAGTGCTTACGGTAGATCAGGGGAGGTTAACTTATGTGGCCAAAACTGCGTAAGTGGTTCGGTCTGTTTTCTTATTTACGGCCTCGTGCTTTCATTTCTTTTTTGCGCTCATACATTCTCTGATCGGCCAGCAGATAAGTGCTGTGATCATCCATGCATTCTGTACGGAAAGCATAGCCGTAGGATGCATGGTATTCCCATTCATCCTCGTCCTGATCGCTGAATTCTTGAAGCTTCTGATCCAGTGTCTGGAACAATTCGTGAATACGCTGTACAGTCGTGCTTTTTATCAGAACCACGAATTCATCTCCGCCAATACGTCCGCTGATCCCGTCCTTGTGGAATACTTCGTCTAAGATTCTGCCAAAGTTGGAGAGCAGCCGGTCCCCGCTCTCATGACCGTAGGTATCATTGATCCGTTTGAGACCGTTGACGTCCAGACTGATAATACAATAATTATTGGATCCGCTTTCCAACTCGCTTAATTTCTTTCTGATCAGAGCACGATTAGGCAGCTTCGTTAAGCTGTCTTCAAATGCAACCCTTGTCAGGATATCATATTCCGAATTCTGATTTAAGGAATCCGATATGATAGCCAGATAGGTAATGATGTTGGCAACCTCGAAGAACAGGATACCGTCAGCCAGCAGTTCAATGGATATCCGTTCCGTAAGCGGCGTATTCGGAAAGATCTGCTGGAATCGTAATTCGGTAAAGGCATAAGCGATGATCAGCAGGATCAGGCTGAAGAAAATACCGGCATACTGCATACGCTTATAGTCGGTAATTTTTTTTGTTTTTACCTCCGTTACATAACCGTTGATGATCGATCCCATGATCATAGCGATCGGAATAAATGTGAGGAAAAACAATTCATTTAAGTATAGCACATTCGTCATATGCAGAAGGATTCGAATTACACTGTACAGCAGAGCCGCAATCTCGGCGATAATATGAGCGGTTACATGCCTCGGTTTGTGCAGGAATCGTGCCAGAGCCAGTGCGACCGGCAGGCTTAAGTAGATTGCAAGATTCACCATGAAGGTATCATAAGTGCCGTCTCCGAATATGAAGGTAATTCCGTAATAAGAATGCGCTGCAATTCCCAATAAGATGAATAGAATGGAGGTCAGAATATGATCCGGCATCGGTTTCACCAGAATGGAGAAGAAGATGGATATGATCAAGAAAACAATGCCAAGGATTTTTAAAGTGGAACCGCAGATTAGTTCATTATAGTATTTATGAACAAAGCTCTGTTCCAAGTCCTGATAATTACCAAGGCTGATGTGAGAAGGGTTATGGAAGGAATAATAGTAGGCATTGTACAAGGACTTCTGTCCACACTGTCCCTGATTCGATGTCCGGTCGGCATGAATATTAGCCGGATAGAGCTTTAAGTCGATCGTTCTTCCTGAATAATCCTGCGGAAGGGAGATCAGATAATTATTTCTTCCGATAAAGGTCTGATTATTATAGGCTTCCATTTCGTAAGATTGGTACAGGGCGCCGTCTATATACAGTTCGAAGGCACAGTGGCGGTTCCGGTAATAGATGGCAGGCAGCACAAGATCGGATAGATCAGGCAGGACGGTCCGAAGCGTGATCGTATCCTGATCATAGACCGGGAAATCCAAGAGGTCTCTCAGTCCATTATAATCGGTGTCGCCAAGCTTCTGATCATTATAGAAGACCTCCCAATGACCGTTTAAGTTCTCCATCGGATACTTGATATCTGCAACCTTCTTCATGCTAAGATCTGTGAAAAAGGTAAGTAATATTGTGAAAATGAGGAGCATGAGGATATGCCGTTTGCCCATGTTACTCCACCTCCCTGCCATGCATCTGCTTGTGATGCTCTTCCTTCATACGATACATCCGCTGATCCGCTAACATATAAGTCTGGTGGATCTGATAGCCGGAACCGGAATTCTCCTTAGTTGTTGCATAGCCATAAGAATAGGCATAGCAAGGTGTATGGTCTGCATTGTGCTGATCGATCGTGCGCGTCAGATTGCTAAGTGCGCCTTCACACCTAAGGATATCAAGACCTGAGAGCAGGACAATGAATTCATCGCCGCCCATTCTTCCGACGAGCGGGGCATTCGCAAATGTGTCCCTTAAGATGTCTGAAAAGCCGCAGATATATTGATCGCCTGCCTGATGACTGCAGGTATCGTTGATGACCTTTAATCCGTCCAGATCCAGACTGATGACGATAGCGTCTTTCTGCTCTAACTGATATTCCTCCAGAATGCGGTCACAGTGTGCACGGTTGGACAGTCCGGTCAATTCATCGGTATAAGCAAGCCCCTGCAGCTTCTCGGAGATATCATCCTTCCGAAGAGTTGCAACTGTATGGAAGAAATAACTGAGTATGATACAGCCGATAAAGATGACGCCGCCGAGCATCAGAATGACACCGCGGATATCGGTAGTCTTATAACGGAAACTCGTCAGACCGGCTTTCCAGAGAAACAACTCTGCATAGAAGAGGACGATCACAATGGAAAGGCCGATATTAATGACACGGTCGGCAATATTCCCGTATCGGTCGGATCCGATCTGCTTTAGTTTAATCACATCGACATATATGATACGGAATACGGTATAGAGACCGCAAAGCGCAATATACAGGTGAATGATGGTTCCGGCTTCGTTGATCGGCAGAACATTGGTAAAATGTAGTGTGGCGATCACGAGAAGAACCAGAATATCCGCGACAAGGAAGATCTTGTTAAACAGGAATCGATTCTGGCTTTCGCCGGCGATCATGGTCGCGTGGATCAGAAGCGGGATGGCAAGAAGCGCCAGAAATTCAACTGTGATGGAGACGGTATCGTTCGGAAAGATATAGACAAAGATATCATTAAAGCAACTGACATAGATTCCGAGATCTAGCAGAAGAAGTCCCTGACACAGATTACGGATGATATCCTGTCTTCTCCGCATGACGATCGGAAGTAGGATCAATATGATACCAAAGGCAATCATGAATTCGCCCAGAATGATCACATAACGCTTGCTCTGGGCATAGAGTCTTGCTAGCTCATCCATCCGGCCGTATCGGATATCTCTTGTGACGATTCCGGTGTTATCCTTACCGGAATGGAAGATGATTGTGATCTGCTTTCCCTGAGAATTCTGCGGAAGTGCGACGAAATGCACGCTTCGAGGAATCATGAGATCCTGTTCGTACAGATCCATATTGGCCTCATAGATCAGTTCATCCTCACTGTTATTATATTCAGAGTCATCGGAATTAATATAGACCTGTATCCCGCAGGATTGTCCCTTTAAGAACAGGCACGGTGCATCCGCAGCAGACAAATAGTCCGGTATCGTAGTATAGATCGTGTAGGTGTCATGCGTCCCAAGATTCATATAGTCATCCGATGTGACATTATGAAATATCCGCATATTGACGGCCGGATCAAAGGAATCGAAGGTATACCAGGATTCGGACAGATCCATATATTGATAATCATAGCGGGTATCGATCGGAGAGGTAATCAGAAGACCTGCCAAAAAGACCAGCCCTATGCTGATCAATACTGTTGTGACTATGAAGACCGCCTGCCTGATCGTATTCCCCTTCATACCTTACTCACCTCATATATGGACACATATATATTTATTATATAATAAATGTATGTATTGTACAAGTATATTGATTTCCTTATTTTAATATTTCTGAAAAGGTTGGAATCAGACTTAGAGTTTGACATCAACAATTGGAAGGATTAGAATAGTGATGCGTGAGCAGGATTCAAGGTTATGCAAGAAGAAATCAGATATTGATTACGTTTCAAGGAAAAGGAGACATTATGAGATTGTATGACAAAAGAAAACAAATGAACAAACGCATCCCGCATATTTTAAAATGGGGATTTCTGATAACCATCGTAACTTTGATGACAGTACTTGCCACGGGCTGCTCCGGCAGTCAGAAGCCTTCGGATACCGCAGCCCCGAATTTGACAGAGGATACACCAACCTCTGAGGATGGATCGGATTCTTCTGAAGATACGAAGGCTGCGGAAAACGATACGGTAACGATCCACGTAGGTGCAATGTCCGGACCGACGGCGATGGGACTTGTGAAGCTGATGGATGATGCCGAGCAGGGAAATACCGCGAATACGTATGAATTTGCAGAACTGTCCACCGACCCGTCTGCTTTTGTGGCACCGCTTACAACAGGTGAATTGGATATCGCAGCGGTTCCTTCCAATCTTGCTTCTGTCCTGTATAATAATACGGATGGCGGAATTCAGGTGCTTGCAATCAACAATCTGTGTGTATTAAATATTGTGGAACGTGGCGACAGCATTCAGAAGCTGGCAGATCTTAGCGGGAAGAAGCTCTATGCAACCGGACAGGGAGCGGTTCCGGAATATACGCTTCGTTATCTTTTGAAGCAGAATGGATTAGATCCGGATACGGATGTAGAGATTCAGTGGTGTGCAGATACCACAGAGGCATTGTCTTATGTTGGCAGTGACGAAGCCGCCATTGCCATGCTTCC
>CACZRT010000134.1 GCA_902783585.1 uncultured Lachnospiraceae bacterium
ACATTGGTGATCGATCACGGTGTGATCCGGAATATATATATTGGCGCATATAGCGCGGATGTGCAGTATCAGGAATATAAGAGCGCGATCGATGCGTGTATGGAATGAAAAGAATGCAATAAGCTTGAATAGAGTGCTTTGACTGGCTTATATATGGAGTTAACATGAATAAAAACGGAATCATCAAATGGGCGGCTCGTATCTTGATCCTGCTTGCAGCAGCGGCATGTCTGACATTGGGATTCATGAATCACGGATTTCAGGATGTGAAGAATAAGGCGATCCGGATCTGTTATGAATGTATAGGGATCGGATAAGATATGGGTAGTTCAGGATTAAAGAAGAAAATGCATATATCCGGCCGCAGGTATACCCAACTGATCGCAGCGGTGTTATATAACTGTAATTTCAGGGGCTTTGTGACCGGAGAGATCTATAAAGGGGAAGTCAAGGGTATCTGTACGCCGGGACTGAATTGTTATTCTTGTCCCGGTGCAGTTATGTCCTGTCCGCTGGGAAGTCTCCAGACCGGCCTTCTGTCTTCGAAGTATAAGTTCCCATATTATATTCTGGGAACCTTATTGCTGTTCGGCTTGATCTGTGGACGGTTCATATGCGGATTCTTATGTCCCTTCGGTTTCTTACAGGATCTTCTTCATAAGATACCGACTCCCAAGCTCAAGAAGAATAAGGTTACGCGAATCCTGTCCTATGCCAAATATGGGATTTTAGTGATATTTGCTATCCTGATTCCACTGATCCGGCTGGAACCGGGATTCTGCAAATATATCTGTCCTGCGGGCACGCTGGAAGCGGGGATTCCGCTGGTCATTCGAAATGAAGCGCTTCAGAAGCTGATCTCCTTCCTGTTCTCGTGGAAGGTGCTTGTATGCATTGGAATCTTGATCGCATGTGTGTTTATCTTTCGGGCATTTTGCAGGTTCCTGTGTCCTTTGGGAGCGATATATTCTCTGTTCCATCCGATCGCGTTTTTCGGAATCCGGGTAGATCCGGAGAAATGTATTCACTGTAATGCCTGTATCCGGAATTGCGATATGGACGTGAAACGGGTCTGCGATCATGAGTGCATTCAATGCGGAAAATGCAAGAAGCACTGCCCGGTGGATGCCATATATTATGGAGCGGGGCGCAGGTCATTTTCGAAGAAAGAGAAACTGAAACAGACGGATTCATAGGATATTCTCAGAAAATAAGAGATCGAGGAATACAGATTCGTAGGTTATTCTCAGAGAATACGAAATCAAGGAATGCAGATTCATAAGAGATCTCGTATGGAATCATATGAGATGAAGACAGGGGATGATCATTATGGCGAAGAAGAATTATTATGCCGTTCGGTGCGGGAAAGAAACGGGGATCTTTACCTCGTGGGATGCCTGCAAGGCTTCTGTGAGCGGCTATCCGGGTGCGGAATATAAAGGATTTGTAACGATGGAAGAGGCACAGGAGTACTTGGGGGGCCATGCGGAGCAGGAGAGACTGAATCCCTCCGAAACCGTGGTTGCTTATGTGGACGGGAGCTATGAGCATGGAATCCGACGATATTCCTATGGATGCATTCTCTTACTGCCTTCCGGTGAACAGGTGCGAAGGTCGGACAGTGGTAATGATCCGGCGCTGGTAGAGTACCGGAATGTGACGGGAGAGGTTATGGGTGCCATGTGTGCCGTGAACTGGTGTGAGGAGCATGGATATGCTTCTTTGGAGATCTGTCATGATTACGAAGGGATTGCCAAATGGGCGCTTGGAGAGTGGAAACGGAATAATGATCTGACCAGGCAGTATGCAGAGTTCATGCAGAATGCGATGAAGCATATGAAGATAAAGTTCCGGAAGATTGCCGCGCATACCGGAGATACCTATAATGAAGAAGCAGATCAGCTTGCCAAAGAAGCGCTTGGAATAGGAGAGTCCTAGATGAACAGGAAGAAGATAGCAGTCATATTTACCGGTGGGACGATTGGAAGTGTGATCGGTCCGGATGGCTATATCGCGCCGGATCAGCAGTCGCCGTATGCACTGCTCGACCGGTACAGCAGGATAGAACCGGAAGTGTATCGATCGATGGATTTTGATTGTTCGATGCCATATCAGATCTTAAGTGAGAATCTCGATGATAAGTATCTGCTCATGCTGATCGCGGCCGTTGGGGATGCGCTTCGTCAGGAGAAATATGCTGCCGTCGTCGTATGTCATGGAACGGACACCTTGCAATATTCTGCCGCGGCACTGGGCTTGTTATATGCCGATGAGAAGATTCCCATCTATCTGGTCAGCAGCAATTATCCGTTGGAGGATGAGCGGGCAAATGGGCTTGCGAATTTCCGTGCGGCGATGCATGACCTTGTTCATGGACATACCGGCGTGCTTGTTCCGTACCGGAATTCGGACGGGAATACGTATCTGCACAGAGGAATCTATTTACTGGCGCACCGCTCTTTTAATGACGAATTATACAGTATGCACGATGAATACTTGGGCTTTTGGAATGGAGAGGGGAATTGGCAGGAATCGGACAAGTGCTGTTCTTCGGTTGAAGCGGGCAGTCGGAAGAAATCGGACAGGGCTTCATCGGACGCAGCGGCAGAAGGCTTGCAGGCGCGGACGGTGGATTCGATATGGAAGGAATATACGGAGCCGGATGATGTGCTGCCGAAGCTGCGGGAATGGATCAGGACGAATTCTATAAGGAATCTTTTTGGTCAGCAGTGGGCGGTTACACATGGGTTGTCAGATCGGATTCAGTGGATCCGGATGTATCCGGGATATGTTTGGACGGAGCCGGCGGCGGACGTGCAATATATCATGATCGAGACCTATCATTCCGGAACCTTATGTGTGAACGATGGTCTGCGATCCTATGTGGAAGCGGCGCGGAAACGGGGGATTCCGGTCTATATCGTGGGCATGGACAGTACGACAGGCGGCTACGAGACAGTACGGGAGTATCAGGCACTTGATGTGATATGTGTGACAGGGGTTCCTCCGATCACATTCTATTGTTATCTGTGGCTGTGCGGGCTGCTGGATGGAATATAGAAACGAAGCATATTCACGGTTGGCGAACCGGTAAAATTGTGCTAATATGTAGAAAGACTTGTATAAAACAGTGGTAGTAGGAGAGGTCAGGAAGATGCGAAGAAGGACTCCTGAATTACAATATGAAGATGAAGACTCTATCCTCCGGCAGGAGGATGATACAGAGCATGTAGAGGATATGTTATCGGATGCGGAAGGCAGGATCGGGCGGTATTATGATTCCGAGATCGATCCGGAAGACGCTGAGGATGGATCCGGGGAGGAGAGCGGCTTTCATGGCTTTGTTCATGCGGTGGTCGTTCCGATCCTGTTAGGTGTTCTAGTTGCTCTGATCCTTACACAGGTACTTTTCTTTCATGCCGAGGTACCGTCCGGATCGATGGAGACAACAATCATGACGGGGGATCATTTGATCGCAAGCCGTATGTATTTGTGGGCAAATGAGCCGCAGCATGGAGATATTATGATCTTCTGGAGCGATGAGTATAATGAGTTTCTTGTGAAACGGGTGATCGGCTGTCCGGGAGATACGGTAGAGATTAAAGACGGGTCGGTGTATCTGAACGGAGAGAAGCTTTCTGATTCCTATACTACGGGAATTACCACACCGGGTTATTCGGATACTGCCAAGTGGGAGGTTCCGGAGGAGAGCTATTTCATGATGGGGGATAACCGGGGGAATTCTGCGGATTCCAGATACTGGAATGACAGCTATGCACATCTGGAGGATATGTATGCCAAGGTGCTGGTTCGGTATTCGTA
>CACZRT010000135.1 GCA_902783585.1 uncultured Lachnospiraceae bacterium
CATGCCGCCAAAGCCACCGCCTTGCATACCGCCGCCCATCATGCCGCCTTCGCTGCTGCCATTGGCATTAAAACCATCATCCGTTGGATAGATCGTGATATCGCCGTCTTCCACTTCAATGATCTTCGCTTCAAAGCCTTCGTAGCATTCATTGATCAGGATCGTTCCACTTAAAATGTAGATATCCGTATCCGAATGAATCCCATCGTCGCCTGCATCGATCGTAAGAGTCGCATTCACATAACGGAAGCTGTCATTCACATGAATCGCATCCGCCGGCGCTGTGATCGTGATCGTTCCACCGGTAATCCTTAAACCATCATTTGCATCAATTCCATGTTTGTATCCTGCAACAATGGTAAGACTACCGCTTCCATTAATTGTCAAATCATCATGTGCATATATCGCTCCGCCGGTTCCATCCGCAAGTGCCGTATCCGAATAGGTATCACCGCTTGTCAAACTGTTCCCGGTCCCTTCAGCAAGCGTCAGAAATACCTTCTCCGCCTGCTCGATGCGAAGTGCCGCATCATCCAAACAATATATATCTGCCTCATCCAGTAAGATCCAGACCTTAGATGTGCTATACGCGTCAACAATGATACTTCCATCTGTCAATGTGCCCGATATTACATAGTAACCACCGCCTGTAATATAGACATTCCCGTCATTGACATAGGCACCGTTTCCGGAAATCTTCGCTGTCGTCTCATTAAGCTCGATCGTGGTTGCGCCCGAAGTATCCCAGTCGCCATTCATATCATTCGTTGTAAATAATTCCGAACCGGTATAGATTTCCGCATCCTCATCTGCGATCACCTGAATCCCCAGCCGCTCCCCATTCATGAAGAGTCCTGTGATCAATGCAGCACATATGATAATGACAATACAAATTTTATCAATATGCTTATGTGTTGCCATATTCTACCTCCTGTTACTATCCCACCTCGCTTCGCGAAATAGAATCTTGCACTTCTCGCTTATCCCACCTCGCTTCGCTCGGTGTCTTCGTTCGTCGTATGCCGCCCTTCGTGCAAGCACGAGGGCGTCGCACTCCTCACTATCCCATATATTCACCGTTGTAGCTGACGAGGACTGCGCTTTCCACTCCTGCCAGATCTGATAATTCATTGATGAAATCCGTATTGTCGTCTGCCAGACGGATCTCCACATTCAGCTCAAGCTCGCCCTTCTTTGCCATCTTACTCTTGGTAATGCATTTCTTTGTCTTGCTCTTCAAGAATTCAACAGCCTTCTTCTCGCTTTCGGAGCCATCGCAGCTGATAACTACAATATATGGATTGGAATGATCCTTCCGATTAGCAAAGATCAGAATGATAACACCGATCAGAATACTTCCGAATACAGCCAGCGGGATCATACCTGCCGCAAGCACAATACCGGCTGCAATCGCCCAGAACAGAAACGCAATGTCAAGCGGCTCCTTGATCGCGGTACGGAAACGAACGATAGACAACGCACCAACCATACCAAGAGAAAGAACGACGTTACTGGTAACCGCCAGAATAACGAATGTGGTGATCATCGTAAGTGCCACCAATGTCACACCAAAGCTCGATGAATACATCACTCCGGAATAGGTCTTCTTATAGATAAAGAAGATAAACAGACCAATGGCGAAGCTAAGCACCAATCCCAATACAATATCCAATACACTCACACTTGTTACATTCTCCAGAAAGCTGGATTTGAAAATATCACTAAATGTCATAATGATCACTCCTTTTCCTCATCTTTTTTCGAGTCCTACACTCATTTTTCAATATGTTATTCACTCTCACCTATCCCGGACAGGATCATACCTTCAATCACCTTCATATATTCATGTCGGAATCATCTCTTACCCTCTTTATCCGTAGACCCGGCACTGCGCGTATTTGGAAAATGAGGTAACTCTCCTTCCCTTTAACTGCACGGCGTCCCGTATGATATCCGGTAGGTAATCATCCCATTTCACCTCTAAGATGATTGGGGCGTCTCCCGCCGGAACCGTTATACATTCGGGATTTAAGAAATCCGTGCACTCCATTCCGGTCCGGATATTGTAATCCAGTGTCACACGGACATTTCCGGGATCGTAGATAAATGGCTCTCTGGTATAATCGACGATTGTCTTCGGCTTCATTCCCTGATACCGCATCTTGCAGTAGAGCTCCTGAATCAGCGAATGCTCCGATTCCAGCATCCAATCGATCTCTCCGTCTACGATCATCTGCGCCTGTTCACAGCTAAGAGGAGCACTATACTTAGAACCCAGTCCATTCAGCTTGCTCTTCTTTTCCAAATGAATAATCGACGTGTCCAAATTGTAATAGCGGATTCGGAACTTCTCGCGCCGGTTGACGCCATCTACCTTCTCTCGAAGCGCCTTATCCTTCAGATTGTCAAAATACAGACTTCGTATCAGATACTTGCCGTCTATGGTATGCGGATCGGGTCGCGCCACAACCGTCATCCGCTGCCGGATCTCCAGCAGATCCATATACGACAGCTCGTGTTTCCATTCATGTCGATATCGTATATTCTTATCCATAGCCTCTCTCCTTTCTATGATTACGAATGTTATTCCTTCCTCTTATAATATGTATTGGCACGACTCCTTCGTCGTCCTGCCAGGTCGTCGGAACCATGTCAAATTATGACTTCGTCATAATGGTTCCTCCTCATA
>CACZRT010000136.1 GCA_902783585.1 uncultured Lachnospiraceae bacterium
ATTCCAGCATCCACAGCATAATTCTTGGCTCCGATATTCATGGCGACAGAGTTATCATGCACTCTCCAGTAGTACAGAACCTCACTGATATGCTGAATGTTCCTGGCACGATCTGTCATTCGCAGTACCAGATCGTGATCCTGACTACCGTCGAATTCCGGACGATAGCCTCCTACTTCTTCGAACAAAGAGCGTCGGAATACATTGAAATGACAGATGTAATTATGGGAACGAAGCTCATCCGGCGCAAAGTCCGGCTTATAATTCGGTGAGAAACTCTTCTCAATCGAAATCTTGAACTTAGTCTCATCGGTATAGACGAAGTCACTGCCTGTCTTCCGTATGACATCTACAACCCTTTCCAACGCACACAAAGAAAGGATATCATCATGATCCAATACAGCCAGATACTCACCTGTGGCAAGCTTTGCACACGCATTGGAATTCCCCGATATCCCGAGATTCTTCTCTATATGCTGATATTTAATTCTGGAATCCTGTTCATAATAGGTCTTACAGATCTTGCCAACTTCCTCATGATCGTCAGAACTGGCATCGACCAGACAAAGCTCCCATTCAGGATATGTCTGGTTTACGACGGATTCTATCATTTCCTTCAAAAATACTTCCGGTGTATTATATAATGGTGTGATAATACTTATCTTAATATTCTTATCTGCGTCCATTACGATATTCCTATCAATTCGTTATGATGATCTAAAGCTCCACCTCATTATAATAAAATAATAGGGAAAAAGCAACTATCTTATATCCTTCAGAATAACAGAGTGATAATAAGTAGTTATCCATTAGTTATGGAAATTAGTATGAATATCTACTCCAACATCTGCTATCTACTTGTCTCACTCCGCAGACCTCCTCCATATATTAGTTTCATACTCTCTCTATCTCGCAGCTATGGTGCTTGAACTCTATACTCTCATTCGATACTGTCCTGTCGTAGTTGATTCCTACAAGGATCAGATTGCCTTTGTATAACTCCAGCCTATCCGGATAGTTTTGCCTATGGATTTGAGAGATTGCCGTATCAGCATCCTTTTCATATTTGAACTCGACCAGGATTGCCGGATACTTGGGTTCCCTAGGGATATATGCCAGATCCGCATATCCTTTGCCTGTATCAAGCTCCGGAACAATCGTATATAAGTCCTGTGCCGCATAATAAGCCAACTGTACCGCATAGGAAAGCCCCGCTTCGCTATGGTAGGTCTTGTTCCCAGCTTTATCATGGGCTGCTTCCAGAAGCTCTGCCACTACCTTTTTATCACAGTTCCATGTCGCTTCCAGAAGCTTCTGTGAATTATGAAGCGCCCGGAAGGTTACTGTCCAATCCCTGTTCTTTGTGGAGGATCTGAACACATCCAGAACTTCCTTGTTAGGAATGAATGCTTCCTTTGTCTCTCTTTGATATCCCAGATAACCAAGATGAATGAACATTGTCAGAATATCATCCTTGCTATGAAAAGAAGTCATGTCATTCTGATATCTTGTGACATCAATCGGAACCCTGCCTCCATCCATCAGAATGGCAACATCTTCTTTGAGCCCGTCAAAGTTCCAGTCTACATATTGCTGCAGTGCTTCGTAGTTTTCCGTTTCATTCCAGTAGTTTTCAATTTCACCGCTGCGCATGGCATTCACAACCGATAACGGACTATATACATGAATCCGGTGTTCCTCATATATACCCAGACGATAAAGCCTTCTCTTATTTACAGGGATATAATCACTGACACGGTAACCATCATACCAGTCGGAGATTTCGCTGTAATCCATTTCATAATCTTGGCACAGAGCTTTTACCTCTTCTACGGTAAATCCCGTGTAGGACGCCAATCTCATCGGCTGCGTCATGGAATACTCATCAAACATATTGAGGGCAGAATGCTTTCCGTATTTTTTGATTGGGAGAATCCCTGTCATATAGGCTAGAGCAATAGATTCCTTATCTTTGAGCCAATCACGGAGAAAGTCCAGATACTTCTTCTGCCCCTCTTTGTCTTCCTTGTACTCGCGAAAGATCGCATCCCATTCATCAATGACAATTACAAATTGGGTTTTCGACTCTCTGTAAAACCTGTCTATGCTATAATAAAAATCCTTTTCATCATACTTTGTATCCGGATATTCTTCGGCAAGCTCATCAAGGATTCTCTGTTCTATTGTGTCTATGGCTTCATCGACTGTGCGTTTTTTGTTAAAAAAGTCAGTCATCACCAATCGGATCACATTGAACCTTCCAAGATAGATATCCCAATTTTGGTTATCATTACCGTCTGCGGCCTTGCTTATCTTACATTGTTCGAAAAGAGCTCTGCTGTCCGCCTCGCGGTCATAATATGCACATATCATTTTGGCAGCCATTGATTTACCAAAACGCCGTGGGCGAGATACACAAACATATTTTTGTTCTGTTCTTACCACATCATTCAGATAATGGATCATCTCTGTTTTATCAATGAATATCTCAGAATTAACTGCTTCTTCATAAGCGTTCTTTCCGGGATTCAAATATGTCCCCATATTGCAGATCTCCTTTCCTTAAGTAATCCCTTATATCCACGTATAACTCATAATACAACCGTTAATCTTATTTTTCAAGAGATTGCACAGTTGAACTTAATCTATCATTGCATAGTTGGCTTGTGCTATGATCTATTATTTCAGTACCTCCATCCGGAACCCGTCCCGGATGCCGCGGAGGATCTGCCATATCTTTTCAAGCTTCTGATCCTCGTAGAGCAGGATCAGGATCAGCATGACGAAGATCTCTTTCCCGACATACCATCGACGGTAGTCCGAGTGCTTCCTGCATACGTAGACGCTGTTTCTTGCCCAGTAATAGCGCCGCCATGGTGCATGGTGGTAGACTGCGATCGGCTTCAACAGCCACCGTTCTTCACTGTGTCCGATCTCATGCAGAAGCTTGGCACGGTTGTCCCGCAGGATTCGGTATCCCAGTTTTCTTAAGCGGTAGCAGAATTCGAAATCCACCATGTCAATGAACATGGTTTCATCAAATCCGCCCACCTTCTCCCATGCAGAGACACGGGTCAGGGAACCGCTGGTGATACAGTCTTCGACGAATTCCACATCCTTCGCCGGATGATAGTATCGCCCGTGTGGTGTATGCTTAAGATTCCGGTCTATGATCCTTGGACACAGGATCGCCACCTGATGATCTTCCATATGTCCGGCCATGATCTGCATGAAGTTTTTCGATGGCAGGGAATCCTGATCGAGTGTCAGGAGCCATTCATATTTCCCGGATGCATACCGAAAGCCCTGATTCAACGCACGGGCTATTCCTTCATTCCTGCGGTTAAAGAGCATATGAATGTGCGCTTCCCGGCGGAAGGCTTCTTCAATCTGACTGCTGTTATCGGATCCGTTATCGATCAGAATGATATCCTCAATCTGACGGCCAATGGCTGTTATGTTACGCTTAAGCTTTGCCAGATTGGGATTATATAGAACCAGCACTGCTGCTGTTTTGTATTCTTTTTCCATTCTCGGCATTTCTCCATATCACTATATAATTTACCCTCACTCTAACTTCTTCGCCGGATATTACCGGCCGCCTGATAGAACCATGCAATGACAGAGTGCACCCCATCAAAGCATGTGAACAGGATCCGGTCGGAGAATCGGAGCCTAAGGTTCTTCCGATGGTATTTCTTGCGGAATCGCTTCAGTAGTTCTTTGCGTATGGAAGGATCCTGTACCTTCACATAATTCAGCATGTAATACTTGATCACCTTGGAATAGAGTCTCCAATAGGCATCCATATAAGAATGCGTGCGGAACCACTTAAGACGCAGCTCCTGCATATACAGCATATCCTTCATCTGCTTTACCGAGAAGGAATTCATGATACTTCCGCTTCTTTGATAATAATAGTACAGCTTGGGACCGATATATGTTACTGTACCCGCTTGAGCATATAATCGATGGGTAACAATGGTATCCTCATAATAATATCCCTTGGGATATCGGATTCCAGATTCCAGGAATAGCCGGCTCTGATAGAGCTTGCCCCAAGCAAAGGTCTCAATATCCTTGTACTCACCATGCCATCTGTGTAAGGCTTCTTCCGAGGTGTAAGTAACTGCATGAAGGCACTCTAATAATTGAAGCCGCCTTGACGAATCAGAATGATCTAATGGTATTCGCTCATCAAATCGATAATGCACATCATTTCCCCGGATATGATCACAGATGACCAAATTACTACCAGACTCCCGCAATGCAAGGTACATAAGCTCCACATATCGCGGACTTACCCAGTCGTCACTGTCGATAAAGGTTACATAGGTTCCCTTCATCTGTTCGATCGCGACATTTCTGGCATCGGATAACCCGCCGTTTTCCTTATGAATGACCTTGATCCGCTCGTCACTTATGGCATATTCGTCGCAGATCGTACCGGACCTATCGGTGGATCCATCATCTACAAGAAGAATCTCCAGATCCGTATAGGTCTGGCTGATGACACTGTCCAGACACCGTCTGATATAAGGCTCCACATTATATACCGGAATGATCACCGTGATCAACGCTTGCTTTGTCTGATTCATCGTATCAGACTCCTCTCGTTCTTCTTAACTCATTGCATCAGAATCCGCTATCACTACTTCTTCACTTATCGCTTCGGAATACCCTCACACTACTTCTTGATCCACCTCTCCAGCTTCACCAGCTGATCGGAATGCAGAGAAATGAGCAGGATACGGTCTAATACCTTCTCTGCCAGATAACTGAGAACTGTCATTCGCATAGCGAGGATTGGCAGGAGGATTCCCGGCTTGACTCTCCCCTTCTTGACATATCGTCCGGCTTCGATGCAGTGCTTATATTCTCTCGAATAGATATTCTTGTTATAATAGTTCCGGATAGCGTATAACTTGTGGAATCCTTTGCGCTTCCTTATTTCCGGGCTCGTCAGATTATGGACAGCATCGAGGTATTGCTTGCAGAAGGTGACCTGCTTCACCTGATCTAAGATCGTCTCATCCTGGATGCAGCCGCTGATGCTGTTCTCGATATCCTTCCAGACAGCATCCTGCTTCTTCCCGATCTCCTTCACATAATGGTGGGCATAGGTCTCAGACTTCAGATTGACTCTCCAATAATAACCGGTATAGGCGATGGAGCTGACTTTGTCTGCCTTCGATAAGGCTTCCACCTTAAAGAGCAGATCATCCTCATAATTCACATAGGTACGGAACCGGATGTGATGCTCCCGTATGAATTCCGTCCGGAACATACAGTTCCATATATGCGGGTAACGGTTTCTTTGCCCGGAATCTGTTTTCCCTTGGTTGGAATCCGGAGTCTGCTTTCCCGAAGCTGTAAAGGGGAATTCCGGGGAACACGGTAATTGAAATCCGTTCACAAGTAAGGGAACTAATAATTCATCCTGAATCCGGAAGCCTTCGTACACAGAATCCGTCTGGACCTCATAATCAGACCGTTTACCATCGACGCTTCTTCCGCTGCTGCACATGACAATATCACTGCCACTGTTCCTGTAAGAGGCCCATAGTCTTTCATAGCACTCCGGTTCTACGATGTCATCCTGGTCGCAGAAGCACAGTACCTCTCCCTGTGCGGCGTCGATCCCGTAATTACGGGCAGAATCCACGCCTCCGTTCTCCTTATGATATGCCTTCACTCTGCGGTCGGCATTGGCCAGCTTGTCACACAAGGCCGGACTATGGTCGGTCGATCCGTCATCTACCAGAAGTACCTCTAAGTCTGTGTAGGTGGATCGCAGGATTCGCCGAACCGTTTTCGTGATGAATGTTTCCCCGTTATATACCGGAATGATGATACTGATCATACTATTACCTACATACTGATATTTCCGTGTTATCTGTAATCATAAGACATCCTGTCTCGTTGCATATTCGCATAGGAACTCATGCTGTCAATCCATTCAGACTATGAATTCAACTACTTCACATAATTGATCTTCTTGAAGATCTTCTTAACGATTCGCTTGACCGTCACCTTGAATTCCCTGCTTCTTACCTTCCATTTCTCTGCCACATTGTCGCTTGTGATCATGGTCCGATTCCCTACACAGAACACCGGTTTCCCGGATAATCTGCATATTTCCAACGCCTGATCGTAATCACTTTCAAAGAAGAGGATGGACTTCGTCTGCTTATAGATCTTTGCCTTGAATGCGGCATGATTCGACTGAAGCGCCCGTTCCCTGGCAGTCACACCGTTCATCATGACAAGCTCTCCGTATTCCACGCCGTATCGCTTCATCCATCCCGCAGTCTGTTCCCGATATTTCTCCAGGCGGCTGGATACTAACCACCCCACCTTCTGGGTTGGAAGGAACTTCGGCGGCGCATTTCTGACAAAGTCATCATATCGGCTTCCGTCGTCATTCTGAATTCTTGATGGATCCTCGCAGATGACACCGTCAATATCCATGCAGCAGTATTCCAATGCCCAATGGTGCATATAGTTCCATTCAAACATCCGTGGCTGCTCGCAGAGCTCTAAGTAGATATCTACCTTCTTACAGCTTGCAGCCAGTGCATAGACTGCCATATAGGTGATCCTGCAGGAGGAGGAAGCACTCTTTAAGAGCGCCTTGGCTTCCGTGATTGCCTTTCCGCTGCTGATACTGTCGTCAACCACCAGAACATGCTTAGCTTCTGAGGTCGAACGGATCCAATGCTTGCATTTGCGCGTGGAGCCGGTCTTCAGGCTTCCTTTTCTGGCATAATTATCAATGTCTGTATAGGGAAGATTCAGATATAGGGC
>CACZRT010000137.1 GCA_902783585.1 uncultured Lachnospiraceae bacterium
TCCAAGGCCTGACAATTATAATTCACGATTTCTCTAACTTCACGATTCATGTCATTATTTTCCTGTTCTATAATAATCTATATATTCATCTCAATGATCTGAAAACTATCTTGACTATCACGATTGGAATGATCATCCATCCTATAGGTTGATCATGTTATGCCGAATGCTTACGTGTAAAATCAATGATCGCCTGATCATACTTCTCCATATTATACTGACGCAGATGTGAATGCGGTCCCTGCTCAAACCACACCAGTTCCTTCTTCTCACTGCCGCAGGTGTCATACAGGAGTTGACTCTTCTCCGGGATCGAGAACACATCCTCCTTACCGAATAAGAACAGAATCGGCACCTTTACCTGACCGATATAGCGGATCGGAGCATATCGGTACACATCGCCGCCCGCCTGATGCTTAATTTTAAGCATCACTTCATCACAGACCGGAATGACCGGCCGCTTAATATAGATCATATGCTGCTTAAAGGTCTCACGGAAGGATACAAAGCAGCCCTCCAGCACAATCCCCTTCACGATGTCCGGACAATCCGCTTCCGTCACTGCCAGGATCGCAGAAGCGCTTCCGATACAGATTCCATGAAACCACACTTCCCTGATCCCATACTGCTTTCCGATATACCGGACCCATTCTAAGAGATCAGTATGCTCCTTCACGCCGATGGTATTATATTTACCGTCGCTCTTGCCATGTGCCCGCTGGTCTATAACCAGGACATTCATACCCGCCTGCTTATACGGTTCCGCAAAATAATACGAATACTTCAGGCATTCACATCGTCCCGGAAGAATGATCACACAGCGGTCACCGCCGAAATGATAGAACTCTCCATACAGATTCAGTCCGTCATGAACGATATGAACCTCTTCCATACAGCCGGCATTCTCTTCTCCCCATCTGCAGCCGGTATCCCACATGTCCATCTGATCCTCGTTATCCGGTGCAGAACACACCCGCAGCCATTTCTCCGGACTGGTCTTTACCAGCTGGTCGTCATATACCGCCTGTGCGATCTTGTTCGTATAGATCAACATGAACACCAGGCCGCCAAGCAGAAGAACAACGATTCCAATTATAATGTAAGGCAGCATACAATTATTCTCTCTTTCTCGTATATTCTTGTTTTCATCCGTACCTTGATCTGCCGCGCATATCCTATCTGATACACACGATATATAATCTGTTACCCATTTCATTTGTCATACATATGAATCATATCTTATATGTAACCGCGACAAGGTCATTGATATAATAACAAACCTTCTAATACTTTTCAAGTTCTGGCGTCATTACAACGAAAGGCATAGGCAGAGCCACCGAGATCGGATCAGGGTGGCTCATTTCATTATCTAACAAATAACTCTGTAAAATACTTCTTAACTGCGGCTTCATAGTCCCAGCTCTGAAGAACCTCGATTTTTGTTTGGTTTGTATTGATATGTTCCCGGCTTAGTATAATCCCTACCATTTTTTCGGCAAGTTCCTTCTTCGATGCCCTTTCTACACCCGTATATGGCATGCGGGGTACACCTATTCCTGTATTTGTTTTATATATTTTTCCTGACCTGGTGATGCCATAACTAATTGTAGAATCAATATAGATATCCCATACTTTTAAAGATATCATATCAGTTAGGAATAATATGTCTTTTTTATATATCCTCTGTGCCTTACCAACCTTTAACGCCATCTCAACAAATCCATCTATCCCTTCAACTACCAAAGGATACATTTTATCTTTGTACTCAGAGACGAGCAACTCCTTGGATTTTTTAACTTTGTCTTGCTCTGCCCATTCATCGCGCTGTTTTTTAACTTTTTCTTCAACGCCGTCATAAATCCCCATATAATCAACTCCTTTCAACATATAACGAGTCCCTGTTATTGCATGCCCAGCTGTATAATAACCGGATTTCTGCCTACAGCATTGGAGATGGTATAATAATTCATCATGATGCACATTAGGATCTCGATCGTAGGTTCTTAATAATGACCATGAACATAATTGTCAGTAATATTCCAAAAGCGACGCATATTAACTCCCAGATCACTATTCTTCTCATAAGGCCGTTCTTCCATTCATCAGAATCCCGGTCTATAGCTGGATTCGTTACAAGCTCAGAGGTATCTGTCATTTCTTCAACTTCTGTTGTTGTGATCTCCGTCTCAACCTCTATTTCCATAATCTCTTCATGGCCATCTTCCAAAACCTCGGCAATCGTATTTCCTTCCCCATCAATGACAAACATATTGACTTCGCCGAGTTCAGAATTAAGATCTGTACGAAACTTTTTATTTTTTGATAAAACAACATTCGTGAAGCTGCATCCGTCCATCCCTTCATAATCAAGATCTTGAAGATAATAGCTCATGGTTCCCGAATCCGTTGCAGTAATTTCTACGGTAATGTCATCAACATTCATCCCATCAGGAATACATATTATCTTCGTTTCTTGGTCTACACATGCAGCGACATCAGCATCGGTACTGATAACTGTATCATTCTGAATCATACATACCGTTTTATCATTATAATATACTATTACATCAATCGGGCATCGAATGATAAGTCTTTTTCCGTTCTTTCTCTGGCTAAACGATGGTGTTTTAATCCGTATTTCTGTCACATACCCTATGATCTCGTGATTTTTACATTCTGAGGAATCCGTGATGATACTGCTCATATCCTCCCGAAACATATAGAACAGACCAAATTTACCGTAGATCGTATTACCTGCTGTATTAATTCCCTTATAACCATTTCCTTCCGGTCCAAAAGTATCAAGTTCATTATATATATTGATGATATTATCATATCCTTCTGATACCGGTAATGAATATGAAGTGAATAGATCTCCGTCTTTTACAATAGAATCAATCGCGCCATAGGTATATGCATAAATATCATCCTGAAGTAAATAGTCACCATATACGGAATCCTCTGCTTTTTTATTGAATACAGCTGCTGTCAGATTAGCGGCGGAGCCACCCAGACTATGACCACATATGTATATTTTCATCGGTCGCTTTCCAAGATCCGGATGCTGCTCCATATAATAATCCCAACCGGCCATAATGTCCTCTTCAAACTCCCACGGCCAGTCATACGCAATATACTTGTTATTGATCTTATGGGAATGTCCGGTTACAGCATCATTTACTGCCTCCCATGGCGTCATTGTTCCGCGCGCATTGATCATGATTACGTCTGTATCGGTACCATTGATGACCATAGATCGCGAAGCGATGGAAAAAGCAAGATCCTCATCCTCGGCAAATCGCTTTCCATTACGAAGAGCATCGCTTTTGTTGTGATCGGAATCCGGATAGCTGTATAGATAGATATCCTCATCTTCAATACCCAGATCGCGATACATCTGCACCAGATAATTATGGTTGGTTGCTGCTGTAGATAAGCATCCTCCCAGCATCGCAAGATTATAATTTACGGAATTGGGATCGGACATAGATGAGCCCCAGATCTTTGTGGACGGAATCTCAAACAAGGATGGTCCCCATAGTATTTCTTCGTATATACCGGAATATCCAAGTTCACCGCCCTGATCGTCCCGATTCACACACTCATTTTTTACAGGTAGATTGTCATTTAAGTATATCTTTTGCAAGGAAGTTCCAATTACCGCGTCTGATAACTCTCGAAAACCAAATTCTATTTCATCCCATGAGTACTCTACTTCAATATAGGTATTCTCTGAACTAGCCAGATCCTTGGCTGTCATTCGAAAAAAAGAAGCTATCCCTTTTACCTCGTTCGGCATCTTGGATTCGACCGGAGCAAAGATACCGATCACATATATTGCAACATCCTCCTGCTTGATCTGATCAGCAGCCTCGATCGCCATATTGGCATACGCATAAAGCTTCTCATCTGTACTCGTATTATACCAGTTTGATCCGACCGTTTCAGAGTTGTAATGTCCTTCGTAATTGAACTCCCCCCAGTTTGTCAGACCTGTTGTGCATAAGAGGACATTCTTCACGGCATCTTCATCCTGAACCTGGCTAAGAAGCTCGTTTGCGCAAACCAGTCCCGAATGAATGCTCCTATCAGAGTTTTCTTCAATCTGTATCGAATCGATCGCCCTGGTTAACGCATCCTGATCCGTTGAAAACTCTGACATAACGGTCGCTTCATTATCGAAAGCAACAACCGCAATATAGTTCGTATCAATAGAATACTGAGCATCTTCAACAAACTGCTTGGCAGCCTCCTTGACACTATCGATCGAGCTGTCAGACACATATGTTTTTTCTTCCCCAACATCAAAAAACATAAACCGTTGTTCGGTATATATGAATTGCTCGACATCTGAACAGTCAAGTACTAATACTGTATATCTTGAGCGATCCTTTTCCTCATTCTGTTCAGATGGATGATCATCTTGAAGATCCTCTGTCAGCGATTCTTTCAACACTACACAAGACAGTCCATATGCATCAACATTTGCACTATAAATCGTAAGCACCAGAGAAGTCAGTAACGCTATGCAAATTAATTTATTATTAGAGTAAAAAAATCTCACCTATGTCTCCTCCCAATAAAACACATTCAACTTTCAATACTGACTTGTATTGTAGCAAATAGCAGGTAATGTTACAATAGACGCATTCCATATTATTGGTTCCTTGCTATTACCAGTGGTTCTGTATTGAAAAATTAAGTCATTTATGCTATATTAGGTCAGAATCACGGATAACTTGTTTCAATAGGGTACCGTGAGCGTCTCAACTATCTCACTCTTAGAAAAAGACAGATTATTAACCATTATGAGGGAGGTTTTTCCATGAATAGTAATTATGTAATCATTCCAGACGCGAACTGCGATCTTCCGAAGGAGCTTCGCGAGAAATTGAATATTCCGGATATCGTCCGCGGTATCGTGTATTTTCCGGATGGACATTCCGAGCTGCAGGATCTGGAATGGCAGAATATATCCGCACATGATTTCTATCATTCTATGCGCAACAAGAATGTAATCTACAAATCCGCAACACCGCCGGCCGGCGAGATTGAAGAAGTATATGAGAAATACCTGTCTCAGGGAATGGACATCTTAAGTATGAGTATCTCCACGGGGCTTTCTTCTACCCAGAACGATTGCCAGGTCGTTGCCGATGAGCTGTTAAAGAAATATCCGGAGCGTAAGATCATCTGCCTGGATACGCTTCGTTTTGTAGGCGGGTATGCACTGCTCGTAAAGATGGCAGCAGAGAAGCAGGCTGCCGGCGCTACCATGGAGGAGGTTGCCGACTATATCAATACCGAGCGTCACCGTGTTCATCAGACCGGTACGATGGACGACCTGTTCTTCTTGGTTAAGAGCGGCCGTATCAGCAATTTCAAGGCATTCTTCGGAAGCATGGTAGGACTTAAACTGATCGCTGAGATCAATCAGGTAGGTATGTCTGAGGTTATCGCGAAGTTCAAGGGCGCGCGCGATGCCATGACTGCCAATATTGAATATATTAA
>CACZRT010000138.1 GCA_902783585.1 uncultured Lachnospiraceae bacterium
ACACCGGTCGTTAATTCTTCCTTGGCAATCTCTTCGATTACAAATGCCGGATACCACAGGATCAGACCGCGAACCAGCTCCGGATACCTGCCTGCTGTAAGCGCCGTCACATAACCGCCCTGACTCTCTCCCATCAAGAAGATTCCCTGCTCATCAATACAATCCATGTTCCGCAGCTCTTCGATGACAGCAAGCAGATCCTCCATTTCCGTCAGGACCGACATATGCTCCATATCACCGTCGCTGAACGTCTCCGGTCCACCGCCGCAGAAATCAAACAAAAACATCGCAACACCGACCCGGATAAATCGCGGACCATAGTGTTCGATGTCTCTGTAATTACTGCCAAAGCCATGCGCGAAGATCGTAACCGGATAGGAAGCTCTCTCATCCTCCGGCAAATATAACCTTCCTATGATCTTTTGGCCGTTATTCTTATGTATGATAATATCCTGTGTCATATCTATATAGTAATAATTACGCTATCTTACTCTATCTTACCCTATTTTATTCTTTGGCAAGCTGGCACATCTTCTGGAGCAGCAGGTTACGATCATTTTCTTTGAGCAGAGAATCATTTACATACACGCTCAAGTCGTATCCTCCTTTTCCATCTAATGTGAACAGGAACTTTACCTTCGCTCTTTGAAGCATCCCTGCATCACCGTCTTCTCCGTACGCGAGGGTCACTCTGGAGCCATTTCCCGTAATAGTTCTCGAAACCGTTCCATCTGCATTCACAGTCTCATCATAGGTCCAATACTCATATTCCGCATTCTCATTCAGAATATCGCCATATGTCATCGGATCGGTTCCTTCAATATCTGTGATAACGATTGCATCCCTGCATTGCTGAATATAACTGTATTTTAGGGGATCCGTTTTTTGAATTCTGAAATAATTCGCATAGTCCTTAGCACTCTGAGGAAGAAAAATAATTACAACCACAATTATTACAAGAGCAATTGCCAAACCAATTAAAAACTTCTTCATACAAAATCACCTTCCTGACTATAGTTAGCATGATCAAAACAGTTCTCGTTCCAACTCATTCAAGAAATCACCAATTGCCTTCATTCTCTTCGAATATTCCACTCTGCCGGTTGCCGTCTTACAGCGGCTGATCTTCGGCTGATTGATCCGATAATAATTCTTAATTCTGTAATAAGCCTTCTTATAGGAGGCTTCATCCTCGCAGGCAGTTGCCATGGAATCCCACAGTATACTCATAGCGCCCACCTCATCCAACAGGTCGGCGTCCATAACAACCCGGCATTCCAGAGAGAGATCGTCTGTCGTATCCTTATCATTATGACGCATGATGATCTCACCGATCCGCCCGATCTTAGCTACATCATAATCCAACTCCGCCAGATATTCAACTGCAATCTCTGCACTAACCTCCCAATGCGGCCGGTCCTCTTCCCAACCTGCATCATGAAACAAAGCAGCAAGGGATATAATATCCAGATCTCCGCCTTCCTTCGATTGTATCTTGATTGCCCAGCGGTATACCCGCATGATATGGTCAAACCGACTACGAAATGGGTAATTATCCGGTCTGCCATTCTGCTTCGTCACTTCTTCCACGTATTTAATTACCTTTGTGTAGTCCAAATCCATGATTGGTACTCCTTACAAGACATATTTCTCCATGATTTAAATTCTATCTAATCTATGTTATCACTTTTTGTCTAAAAAAGCTACATTTTTTCAAAAAAATAATCTGTGCGGACTGGGTTGTGAAGTTCACCGCAAACGTTACCTAAGCAGTTAACTCGGCCCAGGCACCCTCGCGGCACATGGACAATCCCTCTTAGTGCTGCTCCGTTCCCGACCTGACACGGTTCGAAGGCATCCATTGCGCAAGACCCAAGCTTCAACGCCACTTACCTAGGGCGGCTTTACGACAAAGCAGCCCGAACCAGTCCATCGCCCCTGCTATAGCGGATTGCAGGTACAGGGCACCGCTAACTCCCCGGTTGCACAGAAACTTGTTACATTCATATAAAATCACACGATTGGATCTGCATATAATATATAATGCCGTACATACCCGTCTGCCATATTATGTAACGTATAATATCGTACATATCCATCTGTCATCTTATATGAAACATATACAAGTATCATCTGCATGCCTGCCATATCCCTCCCGATATGATCAAAATCAGGTTCAATATGCCAGAGCCTTATCACCCTGGCTCTCCCAGTCATGCATTACCTAGTATAACGAAATCTCCGGATTCTGTCAAATCCAAGCTGATCGTTCTCTTTCTTCCTCAGCTTTTCACAATCTTCTCTCTTTTTTTAAACAGAATCCCATAATTCTGTGGTTTCGTCCTCTTTTTATGAATCATCTCCTACAATCCTGCACTTACGCTCTCTTTTTATGAATCGTCTCCTTCAATCCTGCACTTATACTCTCTTTTTCCGGAGCTCGCGAAAAAAATCCGACAGCATCGCCGAACATTCCTCTTCTCTGATTCCCCTTACAACCTCAACCTGATGATTAAACTCCTGCATTTGCAGAAGATTCAGGATGGACCCCGCACATCCGGCTTTGGGATTCATACAACCGATCACAACCTTCGGAATTCGCGCCTGCACGATCGCGCCTGCACACATCTGGCAGGGTTCTAATGTGACATACATCGTGCATTCCTCTAACCGCCAATCCCCGATCACCTTAGAAGCCTTCGCGATCGCATCCAGCTCCGCATGCGCTAAGGTGGTTTTCTTCTTATTACGCTTGTTATAGCCTCTTGCAATAATCCGATCCTGATAGACGATCACACATCCGATCGGAACATCTTCATTCTTTTCCGCCTTTTTTGCCTGCAGGATCGCCTGCCGCATATAATACTCATCTGTATTCATTTCAGTTGCAATCCTCTCATACATTAGTGTATGATAATATTACATCAATTAAAGCAAAGGAACAAGACCCTATGAACTTCAATATTAACCTGGCAACAGAGCGTCTGAATCTTACATGTCTCACCAAAGCATCTGCTCTGATGGTTCATGCCTTCTATGAGCGAAATGCGTCTTATTTTGATCCATACGAACTGACCCGCCCGAATCAATTCTACTCAGTCGCATTCCAAACCGCCGTTCTGGAATGGGAATGGCAGGAAATGCAGGCCGGGCATTGCCTTCGTTATTATCTGTTTCCGGAAAATGAGCCGACCACCATCATCGGAACCGTCAACCTGTCCAACATTCGCATGGGCAAGATCTGCAGTGCCAGTCTCGGTTATAAGATTGATCATCAATATTGGAATCAAGGGTATGCCACGGAAGCCTGTAAATGTCTGTTAGACTATGCCTTTCGCGACCTTAAGTTTCATCGCATAATAGCAGAAATCATTCCGCACAATGCCCCTTCTACCCGTGTAGTCAAATCCTTAGGCTTCGTCCAGGAGGGAATTGAACGGGAGGCTGCAGAAATCAACGGCAAATGGCAGGATCTCATGCTCTATGCCAAGCTGAATCCTTACTCTTAGGTCAGCTCTGTGATCCAATATCCAAAATTACCGGTTTTGATATTCGTATGCTTCAGTGGCACAAACACCTCAAAGCCGAAGATTTTCGCAATGTATTGTTCCTTACTGTCATAGATTCCCGGAACTCCCAGCACAGCCTTCACGACTCCGTCTTGAAACCGTAATTTTCCCAGAAGAAGATATTTGTAATTATAGAATCCGTGTGTAAGAAAGCTGTTCACTCCCAGTCTCCAATTCTCCATCTCCAACATCCCGATATCATTCGGAATAATCCGGACGCAGTCATAGATCTCATGATTTTCAAAGTCCGGAAGTTTCGGGCGATTCTCCATCAACTTGATCGTTAGCGGAGATATTGATGGCCTGGACGGTGCTGTTTCTGTTCCTGTTATCGTATCTTCTGACTTCGACTCTGATAATCGTTCTTGCTTATCAGCTATTTCCACGTTTGCCTGCTCACCAGCCCCTTCCGGTTGCTTCTGTCCACTGATTTCTTTTTCGTACCCCTGACCAATCATCCCTTCTGCCCGATCCACGTTGATCTCCGCCGCAAATTCTACGGTCTGATCCTCCGACATGGCTTCTCCATGCTCATCCCCCTTCTGTTTGCCTCCTTCTCCTTCCGACTCCTTCCGGGCATGCTCTTCTCCGCCATCAGCCGTCTCCTGCTCACGGATTGCATTCTCGGAAGCAGAATTCTCCCTCTTCTGCTTTCTGGCACTCTCCCATTCCTGCCAGGGAATGAATCTGCTTAATAATGTCTCTGCATCCGACCACTGGCTCATATACATATGAGCAGGATCATACATAATGATCACACCGTCAAATTCCTGCAGCTGCCTTCCGGTATTCCACACATTCTTACTTCCCGTCTGTGATTTCAGTTCTATCACATGATCATGGAGCACCACTTCATCCAAGATATATCCTACCGGAATCCGGTCCTCTGCGATTCGGTACAAATAGATCCGGTATTTTCCGTCTTCAATTCCCTGTGGGTCATTCATACTTAAGGTAAACCGGATATATCCCTGCCGCTGTTCACACCGGATATAACCGACATTGACTCCTTTTTCCTCTCCCTGATAGCTGTACAGATATGATATAAATCTCTTATAATCCAACTTGTCCCACTCCTTTTCATTATGTATCAGAATCACTGATACAATATATGTAAGGAGTGGGACAAGCTATACCTGCAAATCGATTCGATTATTTGTCAATTTCGCTGACGATCAGACAGATTCTGCTGTCTATGTATATAACAATCTTCCTTTTGACACGGGCAGCCGCTATGCATGATTCTTTTGACATGAGCAATCGCTATGCATGATCCTGTTGTGATACGGCCAGCAGATCCGTGAGAGCCGCAAACTGTTCTAGGGTCAGGGTCTCTCCACGCACCGTCGGACTTACATTCATCCTGGAAAGTGCCTCTGCTACCTGCTCCTTCGAATATGGAACCTCTGCGGAATTCCCGATTCCATTCACCAGGGTCTTGCGCCGCTGGTTGAAGGAGGCACGGATCAGGCGGAACATCATGGAGACATCCGTTACCGATACCGGCGGTTCTTCATACTTCGTCAGCCGGATCACACAGGAACCGACCGTCGGTCTCGGAATAAAGCAATTCGGCGGTACATTTGCTACGATATACGGCTTCGCATAATACTGCACCGCCAGAGACAGAGCGCCGTAATCCTTCGATCCCGGTCCGGTCTGCATCCGGTCAGCAACCTCCTTCTGTACCATGACCGTGATCGTACTGACCGGAATATTCTGTTCGAACAGGCCCATGATGATCGGAGTTGTAATATAATAAGGCAGGTTCGCCACGACCTTAACCGGACGTCCCGCATTCTCCTCCTGAATCAGCTTAAGCAGATCCAGCTTCAATACATCTCCGTGAATGATCTTCACATTCGAATACTCCTGAAGGGTATCCTGAAGGATCGGAATTAATTTGTCATCTACCTCAACTGCCAGAACCTTCCCCGCCTTCTCTGCCAGATATTGCGTCATCGTCCCGAAGCCCGGTCCGATCTCCAATACGCAGTCCTCCTCACCTAGCTCGGCTGCATCCATTATCTTATTCAGAACATGCGCATCCACGAGAAAGTTCTGACCGTATTTCTTCTGAAAATCAAATCCGTATTTTTTAATTGTATCAATCGTTACCTGAGGTGTGCTTAATTTCTCCATATTATAACCATTTCCCTACCTATTCATCCGGTACAGCCGCATTGCGTTATTCCACGTGATATTCTCAATCTCCTGTGCCGTCATGCCCTTGATCTCTGCAAGCGCCTGTACCACATACGGAAGATTGAGCGATGAATTCCGTTTGCCGCGATTCGGCACCGGAGCCAGATACGGGCTGTCCGTCTCCAATACGATATGATCCATCGGAATGTATTCGGCAGCCTCCTTCAGCTTCTTGGCATTTGAGAATGTCAGAACACCACCGATCCCAATATAATAATCCAGATTCAGGAATTCTCTCGCAAATTCCTTCGTATAGGAATAGCAGTGGATCACGCCCCCTATATTCCCCGCTTCCATTTCGAGCATGGTATCTAAGGTATCCTTGGCAGCGTCCCGACTGTGAACAACAATCGGCAGTCCAACCTTCCTTGCAATCTCCATCTGGCGGCAGAACCACTTCTTCTGCAGCTCCCTTGCCGGTTCTTCATAATGATAATCCAATCCAATCTCTCCGATTGCTACCACCTTGTCCATTGCCGCCCAGGTAATCAGCTGATCCATATCCTTCTCGGTAATTCCCTCCACATCACTTGGATGGACCCCCACTGCCGCATAGATATATGGATACTTCTCTGCCAGCGCGACCGAGTTTGCCGATGACTTCATATCTGCGCCAATATTGACAATCCTTCCAATTCCCTGCTCCGGCATGCCCGCAAGCAGCACATCCCGGTCTTCATCAAATGCGTCATCATCATAATGCGCATGCGTCTCAAATATCATAATCTCTCTCCTATAATCAGCCGCTCACGCTTAAGAACGGCTATCATCACAATTGCTTGAATCTATCTGTCACTCATGTATCATGCTAATTCAAGCCCGCGGCAAATGCAAGCAAAAATTACAGCACGTAAAATATGACGAACGATACAAGCTAGACAAAGTATATTTTTTATGCTATATTGCTTATGCATTTTGATAGAAGTAATAACATGGATGATGGATTATGGAGGTATATACATTATGAAATCCGGAATCAAACATATGGGAACGATCCTTATAATGACCGCACTGCTGCTCATGCTTGGCGGATGCAGTCTCATGGGGAATACCAAGAAGGATTACAGTAATTATGTTCAGGCTCTGATGGACGTAAACTACAAGGCAGAATATGATAACTATCTTGCTATTACAGGCGTGGACTTAAACGAGGCAGAAGCAGTATACAACGAAGGAATCGTCAACCTTGCCGGGCAGCTCATGAATGCGTATGGCATTGAAAATGTGGAGGGCTCCGATCTGGAAGCTCAATTTGAGGAATTGGCACGCAATATATACAGTCATGCCAAGTACGAGATCACGGATGTAAGCAAGGAAGATGGCATATATTCGGTTACCGTTACCATTTATCCGATTGATATCTTTGTAATTACATATGATGATGTGAATGCCTATATTCAGGATATGAATACCAAGGTCGATCAGGGCGCATACAATGACTATGAGTTAGTCGATTATCAATTAGAATATGCAGAAGGCATCATTCAGATTCTGAACAATGCCCTTCCGAACACCGGTAATTCCGATGGTATCACCGTTACCGTTCAAATCTTAGATAACGGTGAATATTATTATATCAGCGACAGTGATTTTATCGCTCTTGATCGTCCGATCATTGATTTCGTATCGATTAATGATGACGGAACCTTAAATCATTCTGCTGAGAGCAGTACCGATTAAATCTGATAAGATCGTCCGCTCACCAGCCGCTGTTCGAATTCATCATGCGGCAGCGGCCGGTCGTACAGGAACCCCTGCGCCATCTTACACTTAACCTCACGCAGAAAGTCTGCCTGTTCTTTGGTTTCTACGCCCTCGGCGATCGCCTCCATATCCAGCTCATTGATCATATTGACGATATTCTTGATCACGATCTCATCCTGCTTACTGTCTTCCTTCAACAGATGATCCAGAAATGTCTTATCTAACTTAATAATATCCGCATTCAGATCCTTCAGCATATTCAGAGAAGAATATCCGCTTCCGAAATCATCGATCGAGGTCTTAATTCCCGCCTCCTTGATCTTCATCACGAAATTCGATAATGCCTCGTAATTCTCATAACCGGACATCTCTGTAAGCTCAACCTCAATATATTTGCTGTCGATCTGATACTTGTTCATAATATCAAAGATAGTGGCCGCGAGATTCTCATCATGAAGATGGATTTTAGAGAAGTTCACCGATACACATACCGGCTCAATCCCGGCATCCAGCCATGCCCGAAGATCCATACATACCTGTTCAAATACATAGAAATCAAGATCACATACCGACCCTTCATTCTCAAGCACCGGAACGAATTCCATCGGCGGGATCAGATTCCCGTTCCGGATCCAGCGGACTAACGCCTCACAGGCGCACAGCTCATCATCCTCTAATGTAACCTTCGGCTGATAATATACCACGAATTCCCTATTTTTCAGTGCCTGCGGGAAGAGACTTGAGATCATCTTCTGTCTCACGGCACGTTCCGCCATCTCCGGACAGAACCAGATTACATCATTTACCACAGAGGTTTTCGCAACACCGATTGCAATGGAGGCGTTGTTCATAACCTCACCCATATGATCCCGTTCCTGTATATCATAGATTCCCATGCGGCTGGTAATATGGAATACCTTCGGTGTTCCTCCGAATTCGATCGCAATCGGGATACCCTCCGCGAATTTGATCAGATCCTGAATCCGTTCCTTCTTCACTAATAAGAAGAAATTATCTCCGCCCAGTCTTGCACACACCTCATCCTCCTCTACAAAGGAACGCAACGCCTGTGCATATAAGCGAAGGACCACATCTCCCTGTCGGGAAGATACCATCTTATTCACATATTTAAAATTCTTGAGGTTCATGAAGACACCATCATATTTGTTCAGAATACCGCGCGCCATATATTGTCCGGCTGTCGCATGAAGACCACTGGTATTCATAATTCCGGACAGACTGTCCGTAAAGGTTGCCTTCTGCATCAGCGTCTGCAAACGTCCTCTTCCAAAGACAATATACAGAAGCTCCATCAGATAACGCATAGCCTCGCGCTCATCCTCTGTAAACGTATGCCCTTGGACCGGATACGCGCGTCCTTCACATTTGCCCTGAATACTGGTTACAAAATCCATAGACACGTAAGGCTCACCATATCCATCTTCTGCTTCATATAAGGTAACATGCCGATTGAATCCATCCTCTTCATATGCAGATACCGGTGAATCAAGGAACAGCTCTGCTTTCCCGACATGAAGCTCCTTGGCTAACGGTCTGACCGCTGAATTAATTCTTACAACCAATTCATCCGGCGTCAGATTGCCTCCCTTGATCTGATCAAAAAACTCTTTGTACTCTTTGCTATACAACGTATATCCCATGCTCTTCCCCTATGTAACCCTTCCTATATTGTCAACCCCTAATCTCTTGATTTTTAAGGGTTTTCTGTTTTGTCATCCTCTTTAAAACAGAGCCAATGGTGCTG
>CACZRT010000139.1 GCA_902783585.1 uncultured Lachnospiraceae bacterium
CAGACTGTTCGCAGTAGCATTTCGCAGAATGTTTGCCACCTCGTTCATTTCTACCATAAAGGTACTCTGACCGGATGCCAGATCATCCGAGGCTCCCACACGGGTAAAGATCCGGTCAACAATCCCGATATTTGCTGAATCCGCCGGTACATAACATCCGATCTGCGCCATGAGTACGATCAGGGCCGTCTGCCGCATATAAGTGGATTTACCTGCCATATTCGGTCCGGTAATGATTGCAATCCGGTTTTCGGCGATATCAAGCTCGGTGTCATTACGGATAAACATATCATTATCCATCATTTTCTCAACCACCGGATGCCGCCCGCCCTTGATCTGAATGAATCCCTCATCATTCATTGTCGGACGGATATAATGATACCGCTCGGATATATAAGCCAGAGAGGTCATGACATCCAGCTTGGCAACCGCATGTGCCGTCTGCTGTACGCGGGAAATCTCGGCACTGATCGTATCCCGTACCGTACAGAAGGTCTCGTATTCCAAGGCACAGAGCTTGTCCTCCGAGCCTAAGATTGAATCGGCAAGCTGGTTCAATTCCTCGGTCGTATACCGTTCGGAATTCGCCAGAGTCTGCTTCCTTATAAAGTGTTCCGGAACCATGCTCTTATAGGAATTCGTAACATCAAAATAATAGCCGAATACTTTATTGAACTTGATCTTTAAGTTCTTAATCCCGCTCGCTTCCCGCTCTTTCGCTTCCAGTTCAACAAGCCATGTATTACCGTCCGTCTTGGCACGCTTATATTCATCGATCTGCTCTAAGAAACCATCCTTGATGATGCCGCCTTCCTTCACCTGAATCGGCGGATCGTCGATAATGGAATCCTCTAACAACTGATGCAGATCCTCTAATCCGTCTAATTCCTCATAGATCTGATGCAGCATGCCGCCATCCTTGTAATTCACAAGAAGCTTCCGGATATACGGTAAATATGACAGCGAAGTCTTAAAGGCTATCAGATCGCGTGGATTCGCGGTCTTCAGACTGATCCGTGTCATCAAACGCTCCAGATCATAGATTGGATTCAAATATTCCCGAAGTTCTTCACGGTTGATTGCCTCTGCATTCAGCTCTTCGATTGCATCCAAGCGTTCCTCAATCGCCGATTTTCGGATCAGAGGCTGCTCGATATAATTCCGAAGGAGTCTGGCACCCATGGCCGTCTTCGTCTTATCCAGTACCCACAGGAGAGAACCACGTTTCTCCTTATCCCGAAGGGTCTCTAACAGCTCCAGATTCCGTCTGGTCGAGCTGTCCAAGACCATATAATCCTCGACCGAATAGAATTCCAGTTGATTCATATGGTCTAAGGAGCTCTTCTGTGTCTCGATCAGATATTGCATTAAGGCGCCGGACGCAATGGTACATAACGGATAATCCTTAATACCGAAGGCCTCCAGGCTGTTCACCTTATAATGCTTCAGCAGACAATCCCGATCCTGCTCCTCCTGAAAATGCCATTCATCCAAGGCAGATACCGTGATATGCAGGCGGTCCCGATAGTAGGTCAGATCAAAATCCTGTAATAAAAACGCCTCATTGCATATAATCTCAGACGGCATGAATTTATTGATCTCATCCTTACATTTATCCAGACTGGTCACCTGACAGGTCTTCGCTTCGCCGGTCGTAATATCCGCAATCGCGATACCATACGCCTGATCCACCGCATAGATGGACATTAAGAAATTATTCTGCCCATCCTTCAATTCCTGTGTTGACAGATTCGTTCCTGCCGTAATGATCCGGATCACATCACGCTTCACCAATCCCTTAGCGAGCTTCGGATCCTCAACCTGTTCACAAATGGCAACCTTAAAGCCCTGCTCTACCAGACGGTTGGCATACACCTCATAAGCATGATAAGGAACTCCGCACATCGGAGCACGTTCCTCCTGCCCGCAGTCCTTGCCGGTAAGCGTGATCTCCAGAGCCTTAGACGCCGTCAGCGCATCCTCGAAGAACATCTCATAGAAATCCCCCACCCGATAGAACATGATACAATCCTTATATTGTTCCTTAATATCCAGATATTGCTGCATCATTGGTGTAAATTCAGCCATTTTCTTACCATCCTTGTCTGATCATTTGCAATTAGAGCCTGTTTATTCCACAACCGACCCAATATAATAAAATCCTTTAGCTTCATCCAACCTGACCATTATCAGCTTCCCGATCATATCCTCCGTGCCCGGAAAATGGACAAGCAGATTATTGGATAACCGTCCTGTTACCATAGAGGAATCCTGTTCACTGACTCCCTCCACCAAGACCTCCGCAGTACGCCCCTCTAACCGTCCGGTACGCTTGGCGGATTCCTCCGCAACCACATCCAAGAGGCGCTGGAACCGTTCCTTCACAATCTCTTCCGGCACCTGTTCCTCCTTCGCTGCCGGTGTGCCTGTCCGCTTCGAATAGATAAAGGTGTAACAGCTGTCATATTCCGCTTGTCTTACCACATCAATGGTATCCTGAAAGTCCTCCTCTGTCTCTCCCGGAAAGCCCACCATGATATCCGTTGTCAATGAGATATCCGGCATTGCTTCCCGAATCTTGCGAACCAAAGCCAGATATTGTTCCTTGGTATATCGGCGGTTCATTTTTTCAAGCAGTCTGCTGCTTCCGCACTGCACCGGCAGATGAATATGCCGGCAGATCTTATTGGAATCCTTCATGACAGCGATCAGATCATCGGATAAATCCTTCGGATGCGAGGTCATAAAGCGAATCCGCTTAAGTCCCTCAATCTGCTCCACACGCCGAAGTAACTCCGCAAAGGTAATCTTCTGCTCCAGAGTCTTACCATAGGAATTCACATTCTGACCAAGCAGCATAACCTCAACAACACCATCACGAACCATACATTCAATCTCCGCAATAATATCCTCCGGCTCCCGGCTGCGTTCCCTCCCGCGTACATACGGAACAATACAGTAGGTACAGAAATTATTGCAGCCAAACATGATATTCACGCCAGCCTTGAAGGAATACTTTCTAACAGACGGAAGATCCTCCACAATCTCCTTGGCATCCTTCCAGATATCGATGACCATCCGGTTTGAATGCATCCTGGTCTGGATCAATTCCGCTAATTTATAGATATTATGCGTGCCGAATATAATATCAACAAACCGGTAGCTCTCCTGAATCTTCTTTAAAACCACATCCTCCTGCATCATACAGCCACACAGGGCGATCATCATATTCGGATTCTTTTTCTTATAGGACTTTAAGATTCCAAGATGTCCATATACCTTTAAATTCGCATTCTCACGAACCGTACAGGTATTTAAGAGTACGAAATCCGCCTTCTCATCACAAGCCTCCACATATCCCAGCTGTTCCAAGATGCCCGCCAGCTTCTCCGAATCCTTAAAATTCATCTGACAGCCAAACGTTGAGATATGATATGTCAGCGGTCTGCCAAGCTCCCTCGCCCTATCGGCGATCTCCTGTTTGCAAGTCTCTATAATATCCAGTTGTCTTCTTGCCTCAATCTGTCCATTCTCATTCATGTATCAGTACTCCTCCAACCCGAATCTCTCCATGATCCCTTTGATATACGCCTTATGCTCATCGATATCCGCCTGCAGCTCTACCTGCTTCATCTCTACCATAACCTCATTGTAATCGAGTTCTGCCTTATGCTTCATCTCCTGCTCGCTGATCATACTGAGTGTTCCGTCCAGATACGGCTTGAATACACGCATGGCGTCCTTATATCCCATCCGCATGGCATATTCGATATAATGCTGTTGGAAATTAAGCGTTCCCTCTAATAATCCGCCGAGATTCCGGCTCGGATAGACGGATAGGAATTCTACGTCCGGATAATCCTTCTCATAATCCTTCTGCTCCGCATGCAGTCCAACCGCGATCATCTTGCGGAAACCATCCTGATACAAGGGCTTGATCGGGAAATTGTCACATAATCCGCCATCCCGATACATCTTACCGTTATATTCCACCTCTTCATAGATGACAGGCAGTGCGGTTGACGCTGCAAGCAGCTGTTCGACCGCATAGGTCGTCTTTCCCTGAATCGGAATATATTCACAGTGATATCCGCCGCCTGCAAGTGGCTCTGCAACACTGAAATAAATTGGAAGATCCGAGGTCTGAATCCGGCTCATATCCACATTTTCACGGATCATGGCAAGCATACCTTCCCGGGAACAGGTTCCCTCTTTACCATCGATCAGTTCCACATCGATATCAAAGACCGTCCATGGATCCACTCTTTTCCATGCAGCCTCTGACGTCTCATAATCCGCACCGATATACAGAAGTGCATTTAAGGCACCGATCGAGGCTCCGGATAATCCGCCGACCCAGTCTTCCATAGAAAGCTCCTTCATTGCCTTCCATACGCCGATCTCATATGCGCCCTTGGCTCCGCCGCCACTAAGCACTAGTCCCCATGTTCCACGATCCATATCCGAATCCATCCTTCCTATCATTCCCATTATAACAAGCTCCCTGTTAAGCTCCTTGATCATTCTTATCAACGTAAGCCTATCTTCTTTTAAGCTTTCTTCTTCTTGCCCCGGTATATCAGCAGCAGGATCAATAATACAATTCCGAATCCAACAGCCCCTGCAATACCACCGATCAGAATATAATTAGCCTTACGCGGTTCGGACGCAAGACAGAAGATCTCGTCCGTTCCCCGCATTGTCACCTGAATATAATTACCGGCATCCGTCTGATCCATCTTCCGCCAGCCGTCATTCCGATAGACATAGACTACACAATTATCCGCACCATCTATGTTCAACAGTCGAAGCTTGATCTCATCATCGTCTTTCAGTGAAGAATCCGTGATAGTGACACGCTCCATATGGGTGACGGCATTCCCGGATACACTGCTCGGTACATCCATGCTTACCTCTTCCACATTCATGGTCGTAGACTCTGTATAGACGCCCTCTGCCAAAGCAAGCGATTTGCCGTTTAATTTCTGAGCACTCTGCAGGACCGTTACATTCGCGGTAAGAACCGCCCGATATACCAGATCACTCTCTACAAGCTCCGTATCCGGTCCATCCCACTCATAGTAATCTCCATCATCCGTCTGGATCAGCGGGAAATCAATCTCCGATAACTGTGTTCCGTAACGGGTTGTAATATGATCGATCAGCTGATCCTCATCGTCCACAAACAGGATATTCATGGTCTTGAAGGATCGATCGACTCCGTCCATCTGCAGCAGCTCCGAATAGGTAACCGGTTCTGCCACATTCGCGTAAGAGACGCCATCGATTCCATAGAGTGCCGAGCTTACATAATAATTATCTACATAATCCGTTTTCAAGCTTCTCCGATAGACTGTCATATCATCCGATGCCGATTCATCCGGAATATACTCTGCGGCGATCGCACCGACTCTGGCAACCGATTCCGTGATCGACGCCATAGAGAAGCAGCTCCTGATCGCGCTTGCCTTTCCGGCAATACCGCCAATATACTGTCCGCCGGACAATTCTGTCTTAGAGCTGCAGGACTGGATCGTACCCGTGCTGTAACCGGCAATTCCACCTAAGCACCTGCCATCCGGAGATGCAACACTTCCTTCACTTAACGACGCACGGATCAATCCAACCGTCATATTACCGGCAATTCCGCCGCCATTCTCGGTCTTAACCCGAATGAAGCCGTCATTCGTACATTCCTGTATAATTGCACATACGATATACTTAGATCCGATTGTACCGGAACGATTCGTATCCGAATTGCTTTCATCTGTCTCACGACCGATACTTCCAGTAATTCCGCCGATATTAATATCTCCATTGATCCTTCCGGAATTAGTACAGGCTGTAACGAGGGAGGTATCATAGGTAAGCTCCTCATCCGCCGAATGATCCTCCAGCAGATCCTTCCCGTTTGACAGATCCTCGATCGTATCCATGCGGACTAAGATTAGGTCAAAGATTGTATTCAAACGGTCATTCACGACACGCATGTCATTCTCGATCTTATCGGAATAGAGATCCACATGATCATTCAGCCGCCGCATAATATCGATAATGGTATTCAACTCAGTTGACAGCTTATCACTGTTAAGATCAAATTCCGTACTCAGATTCTTGAACTTTAATTCCTCTAAGGCATTCAGATAATCGACAATGGCACGGGTCTCCGCGCTTGCCCCCTGAAATGCATGGATCATATTCTGATAATCTTCATTGACCAGATCCAGATCCTTCTGCAGGGCGTCCACAGCATCCTCAACATAAGGCGTGGTAATGACAACAATGGTATTCAGGGAACGGATCATGGACGCAGCATAAGTACCGGAATCTCCTAATTCATCCGACAGTGTCAGTAATAATTCCTGCAGCTGATCCATCTCCTCCTGTGTCAGATCCTCAGCAGACCGTACCTCGCCAAAATCATCCGTCATCAAATCCCGGATCGCATCCGTTGTTGCAGATACCTTTGCCAGAGAATCCGAGAAATTCACACTATCCTCAGACAGTTGATCCTTCGCATGCTCTACGGTTTCCTTATCATTCATAGAGAGAAAATGAAGCTCTAAGGCGGCAGCATGCCCCTGCTTCATAGCCTCTGTGATCGCAAAGGAATAGATATTGGAATTCGCATATTGCTTCTGGTATAAGATATCCGACCCGTCATAGTCTGTAAGCTGTAACGGCTCTTCAACCGCATATCCGGAATTCGGAGTCACAGTGATCGTCACCTGATCGCCGGAGGTAGTATAGACTGCACTTCCGCCGATATCCGAGCTTTGTATGATCAGAAGTACCGGAGAAAATGTTCCGGCTACGCTGATATCACCGCTTAGAGTGTCCGGCACCTTCCATGTCAGGATTCCATCCTCCACCTGACTCACGTATTCTTCTCCATTAATCGTTAAGGAGCTTAAAACATAGCCCGACTCATTGACCACCGCTAATTTCAGTTCCTCGCCGGCAGAGATTCTGATATGATCAGAAGTCACGGTACCGCCGGTTCCACTGATCACAGTTACAATATGAGAAGCCTCCGGCACCCCGGTAAAATACCCCATCACTCGGATCGGAGCTGTATAATTCATAGAATTCAAGGTATAACGATACGTACCGGCAGATTCCTCTAATTCATCACGGGTAAGCTGCTTTACCGGTGCCGCATTTCCATTTTCATATATCTCAAGTACCGTGCCGGTCTCCCCTACCTCATAGCCGGATTCCGGAGTCATCGTAATATAATAATCATTGTTCATCAGATTCGGTACTGCTTCTACAAGACCGCCGATCCCCGACTCCGTATAGACTGTAGTATCTGCATCCGGAACATACTGAAAGATTCCCGTCACCTTCACCTTGCGGTCCGGCATAGTGAATGTATAGGTCTTCTCGCCGCTTGCCGTTACAGGGATATCAGTTCCTTCCTCTGTCGCTGCAGTCAGGGTTTGCAAGGCATAATTACGGGCCTCTGACACCGTGATCGTCACGGTATCACCGCTTGCCGCCTGTACCTGATCGGAAGCTATCGTTCCGCCCGTGCTGCTCTCCAATACGATCGGATGGGTGGTATCAGACGACGCAAAAGTACCTTCGACGAGAATCGGCTGATCCGAAGTCTTCTTATCGATCACTGCGGTCAGTATTCCATTATCTTCTGCAAAGGAGGCTGTAATATCCGTTCCGCCTGCCGTTACCCGCTCCAAGTCATATCCACCATAAGGAATGGCACGGATACGTACCTGTTCTGTACCTTGCTCAAGCTCGATCCTTCCTCCGGCATTCGACTTTGCAATATAATCACCAGTATATGCAAAGATAGCCTGAATTGTGACATTCTCCGCAGGCATGGTGAAATGATAGCGGTCATTCGTTACTTCAGATGTGATTTCCTTCTCTTCGCCTTGATACGGCTTATACTGAAGCTTAGACAGCCGGTATCCATCGCTTGGCTGCACGGTAATGGTGACTTCCGCACCCTCTGCCGGATTTAAGTTATCGGCTTTGATCGTTCCACCGGTTCCGGCCTGCAGAGTCAATCTATGATCTTCTGCCGGATCATAGGTTTCCTCCTCCATCTTGGTCTCTATATCCACATCATCCTTGATCTTGGCAAAATCATCCCCCAAGTCTTCCATGGAATTCAATGCTTCATCCAGGTAATCCAGAACATCCGGCATATGATTCACGACATAGGTCAGTCTGGCACTCAGATCATTAATTACATCTACATCGGTCCGTACCACATCCCGCAGCTCTGAAGTTATAGCATTGGTGGTATCCACTGCCGTATCTGCATGGGACGCCAGATCATCTAAGTCAGAGTGTACCGAATTCCCCATGTCATCCATGTCGCTGATCAGCGTATCAATATCATCATGCAGCGCATCAACCTCATCATTCAGCTTCTCTGCATCCTGATAGGTCAAGGCCGGCTCCATCAGGCCGACAATTCCGCCAACATCCTGCTTGCCATAGATACTGCCGGTATTCTTGCAGCGAATGATATCTCCGCTCTGGCGTCCGGCAATTCCGCCAATATTACGTCCGGTATGAAGATAGCCAACCGTTGAAGTATTCTGACAGCCCGCGATGATACCGTCACTAAAGCCGGCAATTCCGCCAATATCCGTTCCGTTTAATATCATCTCCGTTCCCGTATCTACAAGTCCGGAGAGACTCATAGTCATAGAACTATCGCTGTCCTCTTCAAACCAGGTGCTGTCGGAATTCACCTCAGAGGCATTCACACAATCCGTAATGATCCCCCGATTCTCGCCGGCAATACCACCAACCGTATGTGCACTCTTGATCGTACCGGCAGCTCTGCAGTCATCAATCGTACCGCTATTCCCATTATATCCGGCAATTCCGCCCGTGGTTCCGTTACCGGAGATATATCCGTCAAAATGACAATCCTTGATCGTACCGGAATTGACACCTACAATTCCTCCCAGAATATCCGCGCTATTATCTGAACGGACGATAATACTGACGTTCAGATCCTGGATCGTTCCCTCCTGTTCAAGATAATGGAACAGACCTACCGCCTCTGTTCCTCCGGTAAGCTCGATACCGGAGATCGTATGGTCATTGCCATAGAAGGTACCGGAGAAGCTGGATATTCCATCAAAGTCATCATATCTGCTTCCGGTTAAGTTTAAGTCGCTTGTCAGCTTGATCTTCCGATTCAGGCTCCATTCATCCAGACGGCAGTTTTCCATAAATGCCATAAAATCATCTTCATCCTGAATGACATAATCATCTTTATCAATCACTTCTTCTGCCTGATCAGAATCCCCTTCGCTGTCAGCCTCTTCTTCCGATGCAGGGTTCTCAAGCGAAACTCCATAGAAGGCTGTACGATAACCAATCGTATAGACAGAGGTCAGAAGGGAAGAAAATAAGAATAGAACAGCCATGAACAGACTGCATATATGAACTCTCTTATTCTGCATCTTCACCATCTCCTTCCTCGAATATATCCCCATCCTTATTAATGGCATGTGTCAGATCAAAGGCATCCGCAGGCTCCATGCTTCCGGTCATCATCTGAACATTCACACTGCCACGGATCACACCATGCATCGTTCCAACAAAGGAACCATCAATAGCTCCACGGACAACCCCATCAACACGAACCAGACCTGTCATCTCACGGGACTGAACCGGCAGTGACAGATTTACGTCGAAGGAGGTCCGGTCAATGATCTTATCGCCAAGCAGCAGGATCTGCGGTAATACAAACAATACCGTAATGATGGAAATAATGGTTCCCCGTCCAAGCGACTGTCCGATTCCGCAGATACACGGATCGGAGGTCAGCTGTCCGATGAGGATACCGGCAACCGCCATCATAGTACCGGAGGTAACGATCGTCGGAAATGCAAAGTTCATAGAATCAATGATTGCCTCTTTTTGCGGCATGATACGCTTCACTTCCTGATAACGGCTGGACACCACAATGGCATAGTCGATATTGGCACCCATCTGAATGGAGCTTACGATCAAATATCCAATAAAGAAGATTGGCTTATTGGTAATGGTCGGAAATGAGAAATTCATCCAGATACAGCCCTCAATGACCATGATCAAGAGCACCGGCATACCCGCGGATTTGAACGTAAACAGCAGAACGACCAATACGACCAGCATGGACACAATACTGACCACCATATTATCCCGTTTAAATGTACGGAACAGATCATATTGGCTGGTCGCTTCACCGATTACCAGCACATCTGCATCATTTCCATAGATATCATGCATGATCGAATGAAGTTCATCTAAGTATGCCCTTGTCTCATCTCCCTCCTCCGGAAGATTCAGATAGACAAGCATACGGTCATAATCCGTCCCCTGAAGCTGATCCTTCGCTACCTGGATCTGTGTATGAGCGGATTCAATGGTATCCATCATATCATCATCTAAGATCACATAGCCTTCCTGTATCTCCTTGTACAGGAAATCAAACATATCAATAAATGGAACACTGTATTCGGAGACACCGGTGATCAGCTTGGCATAATTCTCATCATCGATGGCATACGCCGCATAGAGAAGCTCCGCCACATCTCTGTCTACATCCAGCATTTCCGCAAATTCGCGGGCATTTAAGCGCTCCGTCAGCATTCTCCCCTTCATGGCCTCCGTATTGGCAAGACCCGTAGAGGATTTGATCTCCTGATAATTGGACAATCGATTTAAGAGACGTGCTTCTTTCTCGTAATCATTTCCCGGAACGACAAGCGCCACCATATTTTTACCGCCAAAGGTATCATCGATCTTCTGGTCAATGATCTGCGCCTCACTCTGTGTCGGAGTGGAAAGCAGAGAATATCCATATACATACGGGCATTTTGAAGACAGACGGTATCCGATCAAAATGAGCGCAACAAACAGAAACGGCATTACATAGCGGCTTGCATAGGCAAATTTACCAACAAACGGAATCTGTGGAATGAAGCTCTTATGCGTGGTCTTATCCATCAGCTTGGCAAATGCCATGATCAGTCCCGGCATTAATAAGAATACGGTCAGCAAACTGAACATAATTGCCTTGATCAATACGATCGCCATATCCGGACCGATCCCGAACTGCATGAACATCATGGCCACCAGACCGCCTATGGTCGTAAGGGAGGAGGAAGAGATCTCCGGAATCGCCTTCGACAGCGCAATAATACAGGCTTCTCTGGAATCCTTGGTCTTATGCTCTTCCTTATAACGATTACTAAGGATGACGGCATAATCGACGGATAAGGCAAGCTGTAATACGATCGTAACCGAATCGGATACAAAGGAGATCGTTCCGCACATAAAATTGGTCCCACTGGCAAGCGCAGAGGATACCAGAAAGGTTAAGATCAATACCGGAACCTCGGCAAAGGAGCTGGAGGTTAATATAAGTACCGTTACAACAACGACCGCAACCCATATAGTTATAACCTTCATCTCTGCCTCGATCGTCTCACTGGAGGAATTCCCGATCGCCGATGATATGTACGTCTCATAATCCGACAACAGGGTCCGCAGGGACTCCATTGCATCATAGCATCGTTCATCATCATCAACATAAGAAAATGTAACACTAAAAAGAGCAGAAAAATCATTATAGTGATCCGGTGTATTATCAAACTGGACCATATAGATGTAATCCTGCTTATCTAACAGCTCGGCAAGCTCTTCCGCGTCATCATAGGAGATATTCTGTACCATGACCTCTGCCGATCCATAAGTCAGGAACTGCTCCTTCATGATATTTAATCCACGATTTGTCTCGAAGGATTCCGGCAGGAAAGCTGCCAATTCATTTTCCACATTGACCCATTTGGACGCAAAGAGCGAGAAGATCACTGCAATTCCAAAGATCAAAAAGAACAAATTCCGTTTATCAACTATAAATGCTGATATTTTCACAAGAGCCGAAGGCTTTTCTTCCACTTCCACGTTTCATTACTCCTATCCTAACAAGATTCTCCTCATCCTAACTCCTATACTTACTGGATTTCCCTAATCCTAATTCCTATACCATCAATTCCGATTAGGATCCAATCCATCACAAACAAATTCTTCCAATTATGATCTATCATATTGAACGTCATTCATCGCGGTGCCATCAGATACTGTATCGATTCCTTCAGTCCATCCACCGAAAGCATATACATATGGAACAGCTCTGACAGCCGGTGTTCCGATTCCATCCATGACAGCCCGGTCAGATTTCCATGATATCTCGGATTCAGCCATACCACCTTCTTATACTTACTATTTAACAGCCGGCACCATTCATAACCGCTTAAGCCTCCGTTCGGTCCACGATAATTCCCGTTCCGATCAAATAATTCCTCCGGCGCCATCTGGGCATCTCCCACAATGATCACCTTATAGTCCTTATCATAATTCCGGAACAGGTACTCCAGATCGACCCAGTCTCCATACTCACATTCTTCTGTCTTATAGACCTTCTGATAGATACAGTTATGGAAATAATAGGTCTTCACATCCTTAAAATGATTGGCCTTATGCACCGCCTGAAACAGATCATTGCATAATTCCATGAACGGATACATAGTTCCGCCGCAGTCAAACAACAATAGCAGCTTCACCGAATTCTTTCTCGGCTTCTCGAATTCGAGTTTCAGGAATCCCCCCTGATTACAGGTACTGTCAACCGTCTTATCGATATCCAGCTCGGTTCTCTCTACATCCAGTCTTGTGGAATACTGACGCAGCTTGCGGAATGCCACCTGGAACTGTCTGGAGGTCAGAGCGCGGTCATTCCGGAAGCTCTGATATTTACGCTCCCCCATAACCGAGAACGCCGTATGCATCCCGGGCTGCCCGCCCAGCCGGATTCCTCCGGGATTCCTTCCCGAATGTCCGAATGCCGATCCGCCGCTGGTTCCGATCCAATAATTACCGCCATTATGCTCTGAATTCTGTTCCGATACCCGTTCACGGAACATACGCTTCACGGTATTCATATCACGATCCTGAACGAATTGATAGATATCCCGGTTTAACTGTTCGGTATCCATCTTCCCTTTATCCAGCCATTTCATGATCTCCGGCGGAATCTCATTCTCATTCTTCATCCCTTCAAAGAATTCGGAGAAAGAAAGATCAAAGTTATCATAATCCGATTCCCGGTGGATCAATATCATACGGCACAGAAAATAGAACTCTGTAAAGCTGCCATGACAGAGTCCTTGATCTAATGCTTCTATAAGTGTCAGCCACTCCGTGATCCCGACTTCTATCCCTTTCGCACGGAGCAGATAGAAAAAATCCAAAAACATCTGGAGGCTTCCTTTCCGTTAATATAGCTTTGCACTCTTGACCACCGCTACATCCTCATCCTTCTTGACAAGAACACCAAGCAGCGGCAGCTCATCCTTTAATTTATCCGGATCCATTCCTCCGATCAGCAGGGCACGTATCCAATCGATCAATTCAGAGGTGCTCGGCTTCTTCCGTATATCCTTCAGTCCCCGGATCCAATAGAAGGTATCCATGGCCTGCTGTAAAAGATGTTCATCCAGATCTTCAAAATGCGCATTCACGATCTCGGTCATCTGTTCCCGATCCGGGAACTCAATATAGTGGAAGATACAACGGCGTAAGAAGGCATCCGGAAGCTCCTTCTCCGCATTGGAGGTAATGATCACGACCGGTCTATGCAATGCCTTCACGGTCTCCTTCGTCTCATTGATATAGAATTCCATCTTATCAAGCTCCCATAACAGGTCATTCGGGAATTCAAGATCCGCCTTGTCGATCTCATCGATCAGCAGGATCACCTGCTCTTTGGAACTGAATGCTTCCCCCAGTTTCCCGAGCTTAATATAATGAGCGATATCATCCACTCCGGCCTCGCCAAACTGGCTGTCATACAGTCTCTGAATGGTATCATAAACATACAGTCCGTCCTGCGCCTTCGTTGTCGACTTAATATTCCATATGATCAATTCCTTGCCGGTCGCATCCTTGATCGCTTCTGCGAGCATGGTCTTGCCGGTTCCCGGTTCTCCCTTAATAAGTAACGGTTTTTCCAGTGCCATCGCCACATTCACCGCCTGCATCAGCTCCGGTGACGCGATATAATTCCTGCTCCCAGTAAATGTATTCTCTGCCATATAATATATTCCTTTCCTATCAATTTCTGTCATCTCAGATTTGTGTATATCTGGTACATGGACAACATGGAATCATTTATCCTCTGATCTGTCCGTTTCCTTGAATGACATATTTGCTGGAGGTCAATGCCACAAGTCCCATTGGTCCTCTTGCATGCAGCTTCTGCGTACTGATACCGATCTCTGCGCCGAATCCGAATTCAAATCCATCGGTAAACCGGGTCGAAGCATTAACATAGACACAGGCAGAATCGATACCGTCCGTGAATTTCTTGGCATTCTTCTCATTTTCCGTAATGATCGCCTCGGAATGACCGGTGCTGTAATGATTGATATGCTCGATCGCCTCCTCGACACTTCCGACGATCTTGGCAGATATGATCTTCGCCAGATATTCCGTTCCGTAATCCTCCTCGGAAGCCTCTTTCACAAGCGGATTGTAATTCTGAGCTTCCTGATCTCCGCGGATCTCACAACCTTCCGGGATCAGATCCTCAACCAGCATCGGAATCGCCTTATAAGCGATCTTCCGGTGGATGACCAGTGATTCACAGGCATTGCATACCCCCAGTCTCTGAAGCTTAGCATTATGTACGATCGGAATTGCCTTATTCAGATCCGCATATTCATCAATATAGATGTGACAATTACCGGTTCCGGTCTCAATGACAGGAATGGTAGCCTGCTCCACCACCGTCTGGATCAGCCCTGCACCGCCTCTCGGGATCAGGACATCAATGTATTTCTTCATTCGCATGAACTTCGCCGCAACTGCCCGGCTGGTATCCTCCACCAGACAAATGCAGTTCTCATCTACGTCCATGGACTTTAACGCCTTCCGAAGCACCGTAACAAGCGCCATATTCGTATGAATGGCATCACTTCCGCCGCGAAGGACCACTGCATTACCGGTCTTAAAGCACAGTGCAAAGGCATCTACCGTTACATTCGGACGGGATTCATAGATAATACCGACTACGCCAAATGGGACGCGGACCTGACGGATTGCAAGTCCATTCGGTCTTGTAAACTCTTGAATCGTCGTCCCGACCGGATCGGTAAGAGACACTACCTGCTCCACGCCTTCCACAATGCCCTTCATGCGGTCTTCCGTAATGGTCAGGCGGTCGATCAGTGCTTCTGTCATGCCGTTTTTACGGGCATTCTTAATATCCCTTGCATTTGCTTTAATGATGATCTCCTGATTCTCCTCAAGCGCCTTCGCACATTTCAGCAGACAGGAATTCTTCTTGGCTGTATCAAACAGACCGAGAGAACGGCTGGCTTCCTTGGCACTCCTGCATGCCGCCTCCAGATCATAGTCCTCCGGCTTCATGATCACCCGATCTTCCGTTACCAGAATCTGCGGCTTGATATCATGTACCTCTTGCTTGATCTTGCCAACGATCTGGAATTCATAGGCCAGTGCAATGGTCTTCATCTTCGGATGCAGCGACAGGTATTTATCATAATTGCCCATCCCGTATCCGATCCGGTTGCAGGACAGGTCAAATGCCACACCCGGAACGATCACCAACGCTTCCTCATCATTTACCTTCTTGGTCCCCACCGGTTCATAGATATCAAAGGCTCCCTGAACCAGATCCTCCGGTCTGGAGAAATAATAGAATTCCATTTCCCCATTCTGAAGTCTTGGTGCCGCGATCTTCTTATTATTTTCCAAACAATAGGTAATAATATCCGTGGTATCGATCTCATTATTGGTCGGAATATAGACGCACACCGTATTCGCTTCTAAAAATTCCGGAAATTCAAGCACCTTGCTCACGCACTGCTTTGATTTTAACTGAACCTCTTCATCACTCAAAGCAAGTCTCTGTGCACGGATTGCATTTCTTGTTATCTTCTTATTGGATGCCTGCATATTTGATTCCTGCCTCCTTAATACTCTTTACTGTTCCGTCCGGATACTCGACCACGGTGTTATCTAACGTAGCCTTCAGATTCCGCCGGATAGACTGAAGATGCTCCTGGCGCAGCTCCGCCTGTTCCTTCTTCTCTTCCTCTGTCAGTCCTTCTTCCGACTTGGATTTATGCCATAATTCATTAATTCTTGCAACCTTTTCATCTGTCATGACTATAACCTCTCAATCACTAACTTTAAAAACCCGGCATTCAGAAATTACATCTCCAACTTCTTAACATATTCCTCTAATTGAAAATGCAGCTCCGGATGGGCATGAAATACAGTGCCCACATCATCGCCCTGGAATAATTCCGGCAGGATCTCAATCCGTTCTCCATTTAAGATCGCCATATCTGCACCCACGGCCGTTGCGATGGAGGCCGCCTTCAGCTTGGTCGTCATTCCGCCGGTTCCAAGACTTGTAGCCGTTCCCTTCGCCATTGTCCAGAGCTCTTCCGTAATCTCCGGAACCTCTGATATCAAGGAAGCATTCGGGTCAAAATGCGGATCATCCGTATATAGTCCGTCAATATCTGACATGATCACCAGACAATCTGCCTTCACTAAGGCTACAACGATTGCCGACAAAGTATCATTATCACCGAATTCAATCTCTTCCGTTGCCACCGTATCATTCTCATTTACAACCGGGATAATACCGATCTGCAGCAATTCATTAAACGTATTAATCGCATTCCGGCGCCGTTCCTCCGAGGTGATAACATCAAAGGTCAGAAGCACCTGTGCAGAGGTTTGATGGTATTCGGAAAACAGCTTCTGATAGGTCATCATCAACTGCCCCTGTCCAACAGCTGCACATGCCTGTTTCAGTGAAGTGGTCTTCGGCCGGTTGACCAGTCCGAGTGTCATGGCTCCCACACCGATGGCACCGGAGGATACCAAGATCACGTCCTTTCCCTGATTCCGAAGATCACATAAGAATCGGACTAATTTTTCAAGCTTCACATAATCCAGACGTCCGGTATCACTATGTACTAATGAGGAAGATCCGATCTTAATGACGATCCGGTTCTTTCTTGCTAATTGTTCTCTGACTCGACTCATAATTATCTATTCTGTACCTTTCTATTCTTCTACGGTCTTGCATATTGGGATGAAACAGCTTCCGCGACCTTGATCCCGTCTACCGCAGCTGAGGTGATTCCTCCGGCATATCCGGCGCCTTCCCCACAAGGGAATATACCGCGGATATTACTCTGCATCGTATCTCCTCGAAGAATTCGTACCGGAGACGAGGTGCGGCTCTCTACACCACAAAGAATCGCATCCTCTCTGTCAAAGCCTGCGATCCGCTTGCCAAATTCCGCAATCCCTTCAATTATAGCACTACTCACGTAGTTAGGCAAACATTCTCTCAAATTCGATAACTGATATCTTCCCATAAGATCCGGCGATATGGACCCAAGCGTCTTAGAGCTCTGATCGGTCCGAAAGTCTCCATAGAGCTGTAAGGGGACTCCTCCTTTGCCGCATTGATAGGCAGCCCTCTCCCATATTCTCTGATATTCAACACCTGCAAGCGGTGTCGTAAGCCCTGTCTGTTGATAACAATCCTCCGGAGTGATATTCACCACGATGGCACTGTTGGAATTCTGCGCATTCCGGGCATGATAACTCATACCGTTCACGGCAATATGTCCCTGTTCCGAAGAGGCATCGATGATATGCCCGCCCGGGCACATACAGAAGCTGTATACCGAGCGTCCGGACGGTGACTGATAGGTCAGCTTATAATCAGCAGCCGGAAGGACCTCTGCTTCTTTGGACGTTCCGTATTGAGACCGGTTGATCATATCCGCCTTATGTTCGATACGCAGACCTATGGCAAATGGTTTGGCCTGCAGTGTCAGGCTCCG